>NZ_OY759852.1 GCF_963662805.1 uncultured Cohaesibacter sp. | reverse complement strand
GTCTGCGATAGGACACGATAAAGATACCAAGGCAGGCGATGCCGATGCATAGGCCTGCCGAAATTGCCTGCATCGGCCGATGGTGTCAGACGTTTTGAGGACCGCCTCTGAAGGGTTCTCGGGATTGTAATGCACGGTGACATTGGTGCCCTGACGCAGATTCTCGATCTCCGTTTCGGCAACCCCTTTGAGGGTTCGCTCCTGCTGGTGGCGCTGGATCTGGTCACCGAACAGAAAAGCTCCATCCACCTCATAGCGATAGCGGATTGTCGGGCGATAGGTCTCCATCGTCTCGCCGTTGCTGGCGGTTTTGGTGATGACCTCGACATCGCTTTCCATCACCTGACCGGGCGTACTTTTCCAGCCGTCCGGGATCTGGGCTTCGGACAGGCCGATGAACCCGAGCCCGGCATAGACAAAGCCGCCAAGCGCAATGGCCAGAAACAGAAAGGCCGCGATGCTGGGCGCGGCTTTTGAAGAAGGTGTGGTGTCGGTCAGATCATATCATCCGTCCGATCAAAAAGATGAACGAACCATACCCATCATCGGGCCAATTGCAAGAGGCGTGATGGCAAGGCACTGCTCGGTTCTGAGGCCATCAATCGCGCCGGCCGATGCATCCGGTTTAAACCGGATAGGCAGGTGAGGGACGGTGCCTATTCGTCAGGTTCGAACGCGAGCGCAACCCCGTTCATGCAATAGCGCAGACCCGTCGGCTGAGGGCCGTCATCGAAGACATGACCGAGGTGGGAATCGCAATCGGCGCAGCGGATTTCGGTCCTTGTCATGAAGAGTTTCCTGTCTACATGCTCGGTCACTGCGTCTTCGTCCGCAGGCGCATAGAAGCTTGGCCAGCCACTGCCGGATTCATATTTGGTTTCCGAGCGATACAACAGGCGACCGCAGCCAACGCAATGGTAGGCACCGTCCCGCTTCTCATGGTTGAGAGCGGACGTGCCCGCGCGTTCGGTGCCATGCTGCCGCGTCACACGAAATTGCTCATCTGTCAGAATTTCTCTTTCCATTCCTCATTGCTTTTGGTGATTTTAGCCATATCTGTCTCCCAAGGCACGATTGATCAAATCGTCCATAGTTGTTCTTGTTCGGCTCGGTCGATCATCGAGCGATGAGCATGATCAAACGGGCATCCCTGTCGCCACTGGCGAAGGTGTCTCAAGTGATAGCAACAGAGAGGGCAAGTGTCAGCACACAGCTGATCACGATCCGGTCAAGGGCGAAGTGAGTGTTCTATTTCAAGTTAACCACTCTATTGGGATTTTGGTATAGGTTTTGAGTTAAAAGCTATTAGAAATGCCTGCAAAACCTATGCGAAAGTCGCATGTTTTGGAGAATTTTTATGCAGCGCTTGGTGGTTGTTCCACTAAAGTGATGTGCAATAGCAAGAGGGAATCACGCAGTGCGTGTGTGCTTTGCAGAACAGAAAACGGGGATCTTCCGTTCTGAAAATCGGCACTCGAATAGTCTGCCTTGTGGAGCTGTAAAAGACCGGTGACACAAGGCTCGAATAGTGAGCTGGATGGGGTTTGACGCATGGCGTTTGAATTCAGTGATGGATTGAACTGGGCAATGGCTGCTCCCTTTGCTGCGGCATTGGTTGCTCCGTTGGTCAAGCGGGCCCTGGGCCACAACGCGGCGTGGGTGTTGGCATTGGTTCCCGCCGCGATTTTTATCTATCTTTGTGGTTTCATCGAAGCCGTCTCCCATGGCGGGGACGGGGTGCGCCCGACACCGATAGCCTGGTTGCCCCAGTATCACGTCAATTACTCCCTGTTTGTTGACGGTCTGGGGCTTGTTTTTGCGCTGCTCATTTCCGGCATCGGCACGCTGCATCATCCTCTATTCTGGCGGATACATGAAAGGCCATGCGGAGCAGGGGCGCTTCATCAGCTTCATGTTCCTTTTCATGGATCGATGTTGGGCGTGGTTCTGGCGGACAACCTGATCACGCTCTTCATTTATTGGGAGTTGACGTCGATCACCTCCTTCCTGCTCATCGGCTTCAACCATCGCCACGAACGGTCACGCCGTGCCGCCATTCAGGCGCTTGTGGTGACCGGGGGCGGCGGTCTCGCTCTGCTCGCCGGGCTGGTGCTGATGGCACAGGTCGGTGGCTCGATGGAGATGAGCGAACTGCTCAAGGGTGGCGACATCTTCCGCGACAATGCTCTTTACACCGGCCATTCTCCTGCTTGTGCTGGGCGGTGCCTTCACCAAGTCGGCGCAATTCCCCTTCCACTACTGGCTTCGCAACGCGATGGAGGCCCCGACGCCCGTCTCGGCCTATCTGCATTCCGCGACCATGGTCAAGGCTGGTGTCTATCTGTTGATGCGCGTCCACCCTGTGCTCGGCGATACCAGCCTGTGGATGACCATCCTGCCGATCTTTGGCGGCTTCACACTGCTGATGGGCACCTGGATGAGCCTTCGGCAGACCGACCTCAAGCTCACCCTTGCCTACACAACCGTTGCCTCGCTTGGTCTGCTCGTGATGTTGGTCGGCACGTCATCTGAGGTCGCGATCACCGGCGCTGTGCTCTATCTCTTCGCCCACGCTCTGTTCAAGGGTGGCCTGTTCATGATTGTCGGCACCATCGACCATGAAGCGGGAACGCGCGATGTCACCCGCCTCGGTGGTCTGCGCAAACTCATGCCGGTCTCCTTTGCCGCTGCGGTGCTCTGTGCATGGTCCATGGGTGGCCTTTATCCGATGATCGGCTTTCTCGCCAAGGAAGAGATCTATGCGGGCATCGCAGGCGGCAACCCCGGAGCAATCCTTCTGACCCTGACCGCCGTCATCGGCAACGGCATGATGTTTGCGGCCGGTTTTATGGTGGCCTTCAAGCCCTTCCTCGGCGATGAGAAAGTCACGCCGAAAAAGGCCCACGAAGGCCCGGCTCTGCTGATCGCTGGCCCGATCCTGCTGTCGAGCCTTGGCGTGATATCCATGCTGGCCGGTGGTTTCACGGGGCACAGCCTGCTCGGTCCCATGGCCAATGCGGTCAATGGCCACGAGGGGCATCTGACCATCGGGCTCGGGATCCATTTCAATCTCGCCTTCGCGCTGTCGCTCGTCACCATCGCACTCGGCATCGGCTTCTATCTCAAGATCGATATGATCCGAAATGCCGAAGGACGCTTTATCCGCTGGATCGGCGAGGGACCGGATACCTTCTTTGACACTTTCATCGCGGGCCTTATCCGCTTCGCCACCCGCGTCACCCGTCTTGTACAAAGCGGCAATATGGAAACCTATCTGGCTGCTACTTTCATCATCCTCGCGGTGACTCTGCTGGTGCCGATGATTGCCTTTGGAGAACTGCCAGACTGGCCCTCGATCCCGGATCTCTATTTCTATGAATGGGCGATCCTGGAGCTGGCCATTTTGGGGCTTGCCGCAATCCTGATCGCCAAATCCCGTCTTCATGCCATCATTTCCCTTGGCATTCAGGGCTTTGCTGTAGCGATCATCTTCCTCATGTTCGGAGCTCCTGACCTCAGCTTCACCCAGTTCATGGTCGAAACCCTGTCCGTGGTCTTCATCGCACTTGTCATGACGCGCCTGTCGCTGGCCGAACGGGACAGTCGCCCGCCAAAACAGATGATCAGCGATGCCACCGTTGCCATCGCAGTTGGGACAGGGTTCGGGCTCTTGCTGATGTCCGTCACCCAAGGGGCCTTCAACTCCAAGCTTTCGGACTTCTTCACCGAATACAGCCGCGTGATCGCCCATGGCCGTAACATCGTCAACGTCATCATCGTCGATTTCCGCGGCCTTGATACGCTGGGCGAGATCTCAGTCGTGATGATCACGGCTCTGGCTGTTGTCACCCTCACGCGGGGAACTGCGATCAAGTTCCGCTCGGGCAACGAACGCATCCGTAGAGCTTTGCAGAAGATTGTGAAAGACCCTGCTGACCAGAAAGGAACCGGTCGATGAGAACCCTGATTTTCCGGACGGTTGCTCCGTTTCTGGCGGCCTTGATTGATCCTCTTCTCCGTCTTTATCACCCTGCGCGGCCACAACGAGCCGGGTGGTGGCTTCATCGGCGGTATCATCGGCGCGTCTGCCTTTGCGATGTACGGTATCGCGGCAGGCGTCAGCTACGTGCGACGGGCCTTGCATTATCAACCTCTCAGCATCGCCGGGTTTGGGCTGTCTCTCTCTGCCGTTTCAGGTCTGCTGTCGATTTTTCAGAATCAGCCCTACCTGACCAGTCAGTGGGCCTTCCCGCAGATCATGGGCGTCGAAATCGCGCTCTCGACTCCGATGTTGTTCGACATTGGCGTCTATCTGGTCGTTCTGGGTGCGCTGTCCTCGATCGCGCTGAAGCTGGAGGAGTAGGCCCCATGGAAAGCATGCTTGCCATTCTCGTTGGCGTATTCTTCGCAGTCAGTGTTTATCTGATGATGTCCCGCTACATCATCCGCATCATTCTTGGCGTGTCGGTCCTTGCCAACGCGGTCAACCTGCTCATCTTCACCGCCGGGCGGTTGACCCGCGAGGTACCGCCGATCATTCCGCCCGATGCCATGGTGCCTCCCGGTGTGACGGCAAACCCGTTGCCACAGGCGCTCATTCTCACCGCTATCGTGATTTCCTTTTCCTTTCTGGCTTTCCTGCTGGTGCTGGCATATCGGGCCTATCAGGAGCTGGGGACAGATGACACGGTGAGAATGCGAACAGCCGAGCCAGTGGATGAACCAGTGCCACCGGTCAGCTACTAGGAGGACGGAATATGGCGACAAATACCGAACATTCCGTCGATTTTGGCGCGGGCATGCTCCTGCCCCCGGTCCCATTGGGCGACTGGCTGGTGGTGCTACCTATTGTCATCACCATTCTTGGCGGGGCCTTCATCCTGATGATGCGCCTGCGTCCGAGATACCACGGCCTGATGGCCAGCGGATTCCTGTCATTGCTGCTTCTCACGGATATAGCCCTGCTGATCCGCGTCCTACTCATTGGCCCCATCACCATGACCATGGGACGGTGGCTGCCACCTTTCGGCATATCCTTTACCGTCGATGCTTTCGGGGCCCTGATGGCGACCATCGCTGCCGTTGTCGCGCTCGTCGTCTGCGTCTATTCCCTCGTCGACATCCCACCAACCGGCCGCCGGTTCGGTTTCTATCCGTTCCTGCTTGTGATGATGACCGGGGTGAGCGGGTCCTTCCTGACCGGTGACCTCTTCAACCTCTATGTCTGGTTCGAGGTGCTTCTAATCTCATCGTTCGGGCTTTTGGTGCTCGGGGGGGAACGCGACCAGATTGATGGGGCTCTCAAATATGCGGTGCTCAATTTGACGGCCACTACGCTGTTCCTGATTGCCGTCGGGCTGCTCTATGGTGCAGTTGGTACTCTCAACATGGCCGATATCGCGACGACCGTGCGGGCAATGCCCAAAGGGGAGGCGCCTCTGACGACAATCGGGGCTCTATTCTTCTTTGCCTTCTGCATGAAGGCGGCGGCCTTCCCGGTCAATTTCTGGCTCCCGGCCTCCTACCATACGCCGAGAATAGTCGTGTCCGCGGTCTTTGCGGGACTGTTGACCAAGGTTGGCGTCTATGCCCTGATCCGGACCATGTTGCTTCTGTTGCCGGATACCATGGATGCGCTGGGCAGCCTGCCGATTTGGATCGCGGCGCTGACAATGGTGATCGGTGCACTCGGAGCTCTTGCCCAGAATGATGTCCGCCGCCTGTTTGGTTATCTGGTGATTTCCGGCATCGGCTCCATGCTCGCCGGGCTTGCCTTGGGCTCGATCAACAGTCTGACGGGGGCAATTCTCTATGCCGTTCATTCCATTCTGGTCATGACGTCGCTCTATCTCGCCTTCGGCATTCTCATGCGCATGAACGGCGGCAAGAGCAACCTGTCGGACCTCGGTGGTGGCTATAAGGCATCGAGCTGGTTGTCGATCCTGTTCCTGATCCTGACCTTTGCCGTCTCCGGCTTGCCGCCATTCTCAGGCTTCTGGCCTAAGTTCATTCTTTTGTGGAAGCGAGCCTTGGTGGCTCTCATGGTTGGCTGGCCTTTGCCATTCTGCTGACCGGCTTCCTGACCACCATCGCCATGGGGCGCGTGTGGGCTCATGCCTTCTGGCGCGGCGGTCCAATCGGGACCGAAGACGGCCGCGATGCCGCACCGCTCAACCAGTTGGCGTTCTCAGTCGCCAGCAAAGCCTTTGTGCCGCTTTCCGCCCTTGTCGTCCTGATTTGCCTGATCGGCCTGTTTCCCTCGCCGATCCTCTCGGTCGCGCGTATCGGGGCGAACTCACTCCTGCAGCCAGACCGATATGTGGAATCGGTCTTTGGCACAGCCCGGCAGCAGATGCTTGAGCGCGAGCAAACCCCAGATTCAGAATATGAAGCCCAACAGGAAGGAGCACATCAATGAACCAGATGTTTCTCGTCAATATCCTGCTGGCGATCGCGTGGGCGGCCATGAGTGGCGCCTTCTCGTTGCCCAACCTGATTTTTGGCTTTGTCATCGGTCTGGTGTCGATGTTCATCATCCGCGAACAGATGGGGACGCTGAGCCATTTGCTGAGGGCAAGGCGCGTGCTTTCGCTCTTCATGCTGTTTCTTGTCGAGTTGGTGAAGTCGGCAACGCGCGTCGCGCTGCTTGCGCTCAAACCCAACCTCGAAGAATTGAAGCCCGGCTTCTTTGCCTATGAACTGAACACGGACCGCGACGCCGAGATCGCGTTGCTGGCTGGGCTGATCACCCTGACACCGGGAACCTTGTCAGTCGATGTCTCCGACGACAAGAAGTATCTTTATATTCATGCGGTAACGATCGATGACCTTGACGCCATGAAGGCTGACATTGCCAACGGCTTTGAGAAAAAGATTCTGGAGGCCTTCAGATGATAGAACATTCGTCCTTTCTCGACATTGCCATCCTGATTACTTTGGGAATTCTGGCAACATCCTTCCTCTTGACGTCGGTTCGCATCATCAAGGGTCCGACGGTTGCAGACCGCATCGTCGCGCTCGACATGCTGGTCTCTGTGGGGATTGCCTTCATCGCCGTGATCGGCGCCAAAACCAACTACTATCTCTATATTGATATCGCGATTGCTCTTGCGCTGGTGGGCTTTCTGTCTACCGTGGCCTTCACTCGCTTCATGTTGCACCATGGTGACAGCTCGGAATTCATCAACAAGCAGGACGCAGCCAAGGCCAAGGCCGATGCGGCAAAAGCGCTCGAAGGGAACTGATCATGCTGACAGAAATTTCTGATTTCGTCGTGGGAATGATGCTGTTGGTCAGCGCCATGTTCGTCCTTGCCGCGACAATCGGCCTCAATCGCTTCCCCGACGTGTACAACCGAATGCATGCCGCCTCGAAAGCAGGCACATTGGGATCCGGGTTGGCCATGCTTGCCCTTGCCATTCATTCAGCAGATTTCAGTGTCGCCATTCAGGCCTTTGCGGGGATTGTCTTTCTTTTTCTTACGGTGACCGTCTCCGGCCATCTGATCGCCCGGGCGGCTTACCTCAGCGGGATCAAACCGTGCGATACGACCGCACTTGACGAGTATGGCAGCAGCATTGAGAAAGATTGATAATTCTACCCATCGGTATCAACCGGATGGTTCACAAAAATATCTTTCGGGGAGAGGTTGCAAAACACCGCTCCCTTTTCTTTTGTTTGTCTGATTTTTTCCATTTCACTTACTTCAAATTTATAAGAATTTTTCGATTTTGTTGTTTTCCCACAGCAAATCAGCTATTCCAGCTTTATTCCTTGAAGTAAAACCTCACTTCATTTACGAATGGTGCCAATCCTTTAGAACGCTTGTGACGTATGTGGGGATATTTTTTGGGCGCATTTGCTCAGCAATCCCCCCCATAAGCTTGAGAATCAACTGGAAAGACAAGCAGATATGTCGGAAAACTCAGGTAATAACATACTAATTGAACTAACTGCAGACATCGTTTCCGCCTATGTTAGTAATAATGCTGTGCCAGTAAATGATCTGTCCGGGCTGATCGGTGACATCTACAAGGCACTCGAAGAAACGAAAAAGCCTGTCACGGAAGAAATCACCGAGGCTCCCAAGCCCGCCATTTCTGTCAAGAAATCCATCACGCCGGACTATATCGTCTGTCTCGAAGATGGCAAGAAATTCAAGTCCCTGAAGCGTCATCTGCGCACCCACTACAATCTCTCTCCAGAAGAGTATCGTGAAAAGTGGAACCTGCCAGCAGATTACCCGATGGTTGCTCCCAGCTATGCGGAAGCTCGTTCGAATCTTGCCAAGAAAATGGGCCTTGGCCAGCAGCGCCGCAAGAAATAATCGATCGACCAAGATCTCGATTCTTTTGAAAGGCAGCCCTTGGGGCTGCCTTTTTCTTTGCCTAAGTCCCATTACACCGTTCTAGCTTCTGAAAAGTGGTGTGCGTGCTGTCATTTCAAGCTGCGCTTCCGAGCGGAAGGCCTGTCGCAAGGCAATGTGGCGAGAGAGGGAATAACGCCAGTGATTGGCGCGTCCCCGCCGCCTTTCCGCTCTAAGCGCCAGTGCCAGCCGGTTGAGGATCCCCTTTCGGTCAAGAGCTTCAACTTCACCCGGAAACAAATGCAGCAGCCCGGGCAAATCCCGCATACGCTGATAATCTTTCTCCCCGTGCCTGAGCTGGGCGTCCAGCAATCCGGTTGGTGTTGCCTCTGATATCGGTGAAGCCGAGCTGCCTTTGCCTTGCGCAAAGGTGAGCCAGCCAGAGCTCAAAGAGAGCTTTTTGTCCTGCTTTCCCATGCCCTAAGGGTGAACGCGGTTCGGACTTGGGGGATAAGGTGGAAAAGGGGAGTGAGAAATTCCGTGTCAGGTGAAAGGCAGCGGCATCCAAAAGGCCGGAAATTCGTCACTTTTGTTCTCCGAGCTCAAAATTTCCAGATGCATTTTAAGGGTAAATTACTCCCTTGTCGCGTATAGGTTGTATAAAACAGGGAAATATTCCTATTTGCAACCAAAGGGTGTGTTTGGAGATGAAAATGGAAATGAATGCCGAGAGCCTTGCCCGAATAAATCTCACCAGCTGTCTGGTGCCCCCCATACAACACCAAAGTGATTTTATTGCACTGGCGCTCGTTGATCAATTGGTCGCCCGGACTTTTCGGATGCCCAGTTCTGCGCTCCATGCCAGCACGCGATGCCGAAAGTCTGTTGCCTTTGCCCGTCAGGTCGCAATGTATCTCGGCCATGTCTGCCTCAGCTATCCTCTCAAGGATATCGCAACGCACTACAAGCGGGACAGGACAACAGTCGCCTATGCTTGCCGGGTCATCGAAGACCGTCGCGAAGAGGAAGAGGTGGAGCTTCTCATCAACAGCCTTGAGAGTGCACTGGAGACCATCATGCTGATCACGCCTCTGACGTGTCAGAGATCTGAGCCTCAGAAAGCCTAACAAGAAGAATTGGCAAACGAAGCAGCAAGGAGCCTATCCGCGATGACCAAGGAAGAGCTGAAACTGTTGAAGACCATAGCTCGTGGCGCATTAAAAGCGCACGGGGACGCTGATGCGGCAACTATGCATGGCCTCTTGCGGCGGGGTGCCATTGTGTCTCTCGATGGAAAACCGGCTCTCACACGGGAAGGGCGGCAGGCTCTGCGTCGAGCCAAGCTTGCTGAAGAGGAAGACAATGTCTATGCCGCCCAGCATCAGGATCGCATTCCTTTCGGCCCGGATCACGTCGATGGTAGCAAGCTGCCTGAAGACTCAGAAGGGAATGCGGATGCCCGGCTGCCACGGATAAATCGGGCCGAAAGCCCGCTCGCCATTCTGTGCAACCGCAAGCGTCCTGACGGAAGCCCCTGGCTGAGCGCCAGTCAATTCGAGGCGGGAGAGCGTCTGCGTCGTGATTTCGAGCGATCCCAGATGGTGCCGTCAACCGGCATGAATTGGGACCGGCTCGGGCAAACTGGTGGCGAAATCTCAAAGAAGGCCCGCGGGAAGGGCCGGATGGGTGACCTTGCGGATGGAGCGGTTGCCGCACGGGCGCGCTTTTACGCCGCTCTGGATGAATTGGGCGAGGAATTCTCGGCGGCTATCGTGGATTTCTGCTGCTATCAGCGCGGTCTGGAGGATATCGAGAGACGTCATCAATGGCCGTCTCGGTCTGCCAAGCAGATCATGCGGATGGGACTTGCCCGCCTTGCCCGCCATTTCGGCTTGTCCGACAGGGCCGACGGCCCGGCAAGCAACCGAACCCGGCATTGGGGGGATGAAGGCTATCGGCCCACCTTGCGGTAGGGGGGCGATGGCGTCAGCTTGCTAGCGCCTGTTCTGCGTCCGACTTGATCCGGCCGATCATGGCAGAAAGCCCGTTTGATCGCTGGGGGGTCAGATGTTCACGCAGACCGATCTGGTTGAATACCGCTTCGGCATCGGTCGCAATGATCTCAACAGCGTGCTTGCCCGAAAAGGTGGCGAGTGCAATTGCAACCAGACCCTTGACGATATGGGCGTCGCTGTCGCCGTCGAACGTCAGCACCGGGTTGGAAGGATCGCCGGACGTCTCGGACGTTAGCCAGACCTGAGAGACGCAGCCCTGAACCTTGTTCACATCATTCATATCAGCCTCTGAAAGGCCCGGTAGCTCACGGCCAAGCTCGATGACATAGCGGTAGCGTTCCTCCCAGTCATCAATGAAGGAGAAATTTTCGATGATCTCGTCAATGCTCAGGGACATGATGTACTCGACTTGGCTAAACGATGGAAAAGCAGCTGAAAATGAACTGCTTTGAACACTAGCCAAGCCCGCCATTCGGAGCAAGGGTGGAGTGACCAAACCGGAGTGGAAAAGAAAAACGCCGAAACGAAGGGCAGGTTCGTTTCGGCGTGGCCACGGGCCAGAGGACGAGTGTGGCTGGATTCCGGTGAGAGCAGGGTGATGAGGTGGTTGCCATTGGTTTGACAATCTGCCCTCACCAGAATATCCGGCCTTGGGGAAACGGATCGGAGGTTAGGGGCCCGATCCGAACTGTTGCGCCTGACCCGGAAACGGGCCGAAGCGAATTCCTATTGCAAAGTGTTGACCAGCTTGGTCAGTTCCTGACGGTCAAGACCCTGATCGTCCGAGAAACCGGGAGCTTGCGAGAGTCCGCTCGGTTCTTCTTCTTCAGGGGCCTTCTGGTCTCCATCGAGATAGACATAAAGCTGTTTTGCGCCGTAACGGGCCTTGGCAGAAAAATTCTCCAGAGCGACCTCTCCAGCGGCGCACACATCGGGTTGCCGCGAGCAGAAAGAGGTGAAGTCGCTCAAGGTTGCTTGTGCCGCCGTGATCGCCTGCGTCGCAGACAAGCTAGCGCTGGCGTCCTCCGAGCCTTTTTCGGCTGGCAAAATCAGGATGACCAGCGAGAGCCAGAATGCTGCTCTGATCAAAAATGACATGTTCGATGCCCTTCCATACCCACTTGCAGCTCCCCAGCTTGTTGTTGCGAAGGTGAGCTGTCCTACGTCCTGTTCGCCCGGATGAATTGGGATCTCTTTTGGATCTCTTGCTGTCGCTCCTCATCGCAGAGGAGGCAATCGTCGTCCGGGTTCGCATTCAACATAGCGCAAGGATGTCAAACTCCGCTTGAAAGAGAACTTCAAATTCGAAGCAAATTGGATGCAAATTGTAACCCTTTGCTAACCCTTCCCGGGAGGCTAGGATTTCCGCCGCTTTCAGCTCGTCAAACTATCGGGTTAAGGATGCAATACAACTATTGCGGGAAGTGTGTTTTTTGCCATAAACAGAAAGTCACAGGGTGTAAGAGACTGTAAGATAGAGAGAAACGAGCTCGTGGAACGATTTTGTCAGTGCTTTTTTAACCATAAAAAGGGTTTCCGCTCCGATTTGGACAAAAAATGATTGTTACCTTCTGTTCATCACGTTTGGGCGCTGCATTTTTAGCGTTCCTTAAAAGTCTTGATGGCACTCTTGCTCCAAACGATACCGTCCGGCGTCCTGCCGGAAACCTGTTTGGTGTTGCGTAATGTTATGGTCGCGCTGGTTTGCGTCGGCCATCGTCAGGTGAGGTAAGCAAGTGCAAGACGCATTCTGGTCCAAGATCCCTTTTCAGTCCGTGATTGAGGGCCTGCTCCATAATTCCGGTCAGATCTCGAAAGAAGATCGCCAGCGCCATACATTGTTTGTGGCGCTGCATCTTCTTGTCGGCCTGATGGCACTTGGAACTCTGCCTCTGTTTCTGTTGCTGTCGCACTCCGGGGCATCCGAACCGGCGTCTTCCATCTTTCTGCTTCCGGTCTGGATGCTGGCACCGCTGGTCTCGGTCGCCTATCTTTCCCGGACGGGCTCTCTTTCGGGAGCCTTCCTGCTGACTGCGTCGCTCACGGCTGCCTTTCTGGTCTGGGTTGCCAGCCTGACCGGTGGCCTGCTGTCGCCCCATCTGATCTGGCTGGGCGTGATCCCTCTCGAGGTCGCTCTGTCGGGAAACAGCCGCATTGCAAAGCAGTCGCTGATGATCTGTGTGGTCGCGCTTGCCAGCATCGGGCTGCTGCAATTCACCCTCTGGCAGGGAAATGCGCCGTCCAACGATCTCCTGACTGGTATCATCGGCTCTCTGTCGGTCATGGCCGCTGTTCTTTATGCTGGCTTGCTGGCACTGCGCCTTGAACGACTGACGATCCATCGCCCGAGCCCGGTTGCCCTTGAAGAAATTGGCTATCGCGGTCAGGCCTTCGAACTGTCCGACGTGATTACCCATCATGACCGCTCCGGGGATGTCACCTTCGTCTCTCCGGCATCGCGTCGTCTTTTTGATATTGCGCCTGAGGAACTGGTCGACAACCAGCTGTTCCAGCACATCCATATTCAGGACCGGCCTGCCTATTTGCGGGCACTGTCGGACTGCATGAATCAGAACGCAGGCCAGAACCGGGTGGTGAACGCCGAACTGCGCATTCTGACCCCTGTGCGAGGTCAGGTTGGGGGAACCCAGCTGCGGTGGGTGGAATTCAAGTGCATTCCCGAGCGTGACGAGAATGGCTCTGTCGTTGGCGCGATTGCGACCACTCGGGATATCTCGACCCGCAAGAACCATCAGGCTGCACTCGAAGAGGCACGCATCGAAGCGGAGAAGGCCAACGAGGGCAAGACCCGTTTCCTTGCCAACGTCACCCACGAGCTGCGCACTCCGCTCAACACCATCATCGGATTCTCGGAAATCCTGTCTCATCCGGAGCTGTCCAAGGACAATGAGGAGCGCAATCGCGAATATGCTGCCCTCATTCACAATGGCGGGCATCACTTGCTGCAGTTGGTCAATGCCCTTCTCGACATGTCACGGCTCGAGTCGGGCAACTTTGAAATCAATCCTCAGAATTTCAACATGTGTGATCTCACCCAGAGCTGCTGCAAGATGATGCAGGCCGAAGCCGACCGGCGGGAAATCACCCTGTTCAATGAATGCGAAAAGTCGATCCCGGAATTTAACATCGATCCCAGAGCCTGCCGCCAGATCCTGTTGAACCTGATTTCCAATGCCCTGAAGTTCAGTGACGAAGGGGATCAGGTCAAGGTCACCCTCAAGTGGGCCAGTGCCAAAGAGGGCAGGGCAAAGGGGCAATGGGTTGAGCTGTCCGTGCGCGACACCGGGATTGGCATCGACAAGAAAGACATCGCAAAGCTTGGCACGCCGTTCATGCAGGCCGAGACCAGCCTCAACCGCCGCTATGAAGGGGCGGGGATTGGCCTCTCCATCGTGCGCGGTCTTGCGGAGTTGCAGAAGGGCTCGATGCGTATCGAAAGTGAGCGTGGTGCAGGAACCTGTGTAACCATTCTGCTTCCGGTTGACATGGAAGCCGTGAGCGACGAGGAAATCAAACTCACGCCCAATTCTTTGGTCAAAATCGAACAGCAGGCAAATCAGCCGGTTGAACAAACACTTCCGTCGTCAGACACCAAGGTTGCCTGACACGACACATGGACACAATCCACCAGCCAAGGCCAGAACAAGCCGGACGAGTGGATATCAAACGAGTGAGTTAACGCATGTCAGAGACATATGACGGGTATGACACGTGGGAAGACGAGGGCCAGGACAGCCCCGTGGCCCTGGTTGGCATTTTGGTCATGGCGCTCACAACAGCAGCGATCATTGGCAACGCGCTGTTTATGCAGCCGAAGTCTCCTGAAGTCGAAATGATCAACCGTGCGTCCAAGCAGCAGATGAGCCAGCAGACCACGGGCGCGATCAACAAGGACCGTGCACAAGCCAATGTGATCGAAGGCGATCATGCAGCTATGACACTGGCCATCCAGCGCCAGCTGACCATGGCGGGCTATTACATGGGACCTCTGGATGGCAAGGAAGGCGCCCAGACGCGCGAAGCCATTCTTGCGTTTCAGGATGCCGTGGGCATGCCGGCAACCGGTCGTGTCAACAGTCAGCTGCATGATGTGCTGACCGGGCGCAAGCAATATACTCCGTCCGCGACAGCCAGTACTGCGCCGAGCCTGCCTCAGGTCGCCCTTGTTTCAAACGAAGCCAATGCCAGCGTCGCTACCAATGCCAACAGCAACCTCGATGCCCTGCCGAAGTCAAAGCCCATGCAGCAGGCCGATGCCTCGCAAGCAGAGCTGAATGTGGTCAGCCCGAGGGTCACGGTTGAACAGGTGCGCGTGAACAGCGGCCCGACACCGCCAGCGGCCATCCCTGCCTCTGAAAAGGCAGATCCGGTTCTTGCCAAGGTGCAGTCGGCCTTGCAGAAATTCGGCTATCAAGATCTCACGGTCGATGGCCTCATGGGCAGTCGCACCAAATCCGCCATCGCAGGTTTCCAGCGCAGCCGCGGTCATCCGGTCACAGGCACGGTCAATGACCGCCTGTTGCAGGACATGATGATCCTTGGCTACCTCGAATTGGGTTAGACCTTCCAAACAAGTCTGGCAGGATCATGCGCGTTACATCCGAATTGTGGGTTTCGGCCTATTTGCGAACTCGAAACGCAAAGAACAAGCCGTCTGTATTGATGCGCCGTGGCGCTCGGGAGGCGGGGGCTATCTTTGTGCGCGTTGATCGGCTGGATGGGAGTTATGACCTTTATCAGCCCGCCAGCCAGTTCGCCTATGACGACGAGAGCATCAAGAAGGGCGACCGGCTCTTCACCAAAACCCTTGATGGCGTCATGGTGTTCGATGTCATGGACAGGCTCGAGTCAGAACAGAAGT
The DNA here is from genome assembly GCF_963662805.1 of uncultured Cohaesibacter sp. Classification (NCBI taxonomy): domain Bacteria; kingdom Pseudomonadati; phylum Pseudomonadota; class Alphaproteobacteria; order Hyphomicrobiales; family Cohaesibacteraceae; genus Cohaesibacter; species uncultured Cohaesibacter sp. The sequence continues at coordinate 248,996 of NZ_OY759852.1, read as the reverse complement.
TCGACCCCGATTGCTGGATCCTCGAGACAGAATGCCCCAAGGGCAGCCACGATCTGTTGCTGGCAAACGAATAGCGCTATCGACCGGTCCTACTCGGTAAATCCGACCCGACGTCCAAACACGGGCGCTTTCTGACCGCTCTGGTCTGTCTGCGCGGTCTGGCCATCCTTGCGCAGGCGAGGGGAGGCTGCTCCCGATCCCGCATCATGCAACGGCTGATGAGCCGCTACATTGGCCCTGTGGCCTCTGCCGAACAACTGCGTGACAATCCGCTCAGCCGCCATCGGATAGAGTTGATTGTAGAGCGTCATCAGCTGCGCAATCTTGTTGTAATTGTGGGACACGGCATCCGGTCCATGCAACAGCATCGACAAGGTTCCGCTCTCGTCCAGCCCGATATGATAGAGATAGACAACCAGTGCCTCGCCACCTTTGTCCTGCAACAGCTGTGTCAGATCGACCCGGCGATGGCCGGACAGGTCATGCAGCAGCTCGGTCAGGGCAATCCTGTTGTTGCCAAAACGGGCCATGACAAGCGACTGGGCCTGATCATCACTCAGCATGGCGCGGTTGGTGATGTCATGCTCCAGATGAGCCGCTTCAACAAGCGTGTTGGCAATGATGCTCTGCAGCAGGGTGAGGCGGCTTTCTTCGTCATAGGCATAGAAAGTCTCGGCCATGCCCTCTGCGTTGAGGTTGGATCCGATGATCTCACGAAGGCTAACAGAGGGCGTCTCGTGAACCGTGACCGTGCCTGCTGCTTGGGCTGTGGGCGCTTCGGTGCTCTCAGCTGCTTCGGCTGGGCTCGACTTGGCTTCCATCGAGCGCAGGACAGAAAATTCTTCCGCATCAACCAAGTGATGCTGAGCCATGGACGGCAGATCCGTCATGTCGTCACTCTGCTTGGCCGTGGTTGCGAGCATTTCCGCCTTGAGCTCTTCGGCGCGCTGCACGAGACTTGCTGAAACATGTGGCATGGCTGGTTTGACGCTCTCTTCGGCTGCGCGGCGTTCGGCGGCCAATTGCTCGACAACCACCTGCATCGGGCCAAACTGCATCTCGTCGATGGAGGTGATCTTGCCATCTTCAATGAAGGCAAGCTCAACCGGTTCGACAATTTCGACGACAGGAGCAGAGCGTCTCTTGTGTTGATCAAGCAAAAGATCGGAAACGGACGGAAGATCCGGCTCTGCCTCGACGAGATCGAGCCCCTCGAAGGACACCATATCAGGCATGAAGCCCATGGGCGCGTGCTCGTGAACCAGTGGCCCCTGTGCTTCGCTCTGCTGAGCGGGAATGATTATGTTCGGCAGGGGGGCTGACGCCGGGACCACAATCGGCTCGGCAGCCACCGGAGCGTCAAAGACTGGTTCCTCGATCACCTCGGGCGCATCTGCCGCGATCGGCTCTGCTTCGGGCGTTGCGTCAGCCAGCTGTGGCAGGTCAGCTTTCATTTTCGGCAGGGACATGACGTCAAACTCGGCCGGGATTTCAACGGACTTCACCGTCGGCTGAGCCGGTGCAGCAGTGGCGACCGCTCCGGGTTTTGCGGGCTCCTGCTTTGGAGCAGGGGCTGTCCGGCTGGTTTTGGAGTACGGCACGACTTCGCGCTGCAACCAGGAGAGTGCCTGTTGCCAATCATCCTCGGTTGCCGAGGAGAGCTGCACGCGGGCTGCTCGTTCGGGTGTGGTGATGTCTGCGTTCTGGTCTGAATCCTCCGAGCGCTTGCGGATCGTCAGAGTGATCTGGGCTTTGCGCTCACCCGACTTCTCGGATGCGGGCTTGACCGGAGTAATCATTTGCTCAGGCTGCGGCTGTGGCGCGGCGGCTACTTGATGGGCCGGTTCGGAGATTGCGACGGCGGGGATTGTAAAGTTAGCTTGGGCACACGCTTCCGATGCGACCGGCTCGGGCGCTGCCACAGCGACTGTGTCGATTTCGTCTTCCTGCGGCATCTGGGACCCACGGAAGGAAATCGTCGCGGCTCGACTGTTTGGGTCAAGGCGTTCAAGTGGTGGGATCGGAGCATTCTGCTCATCGTCAACACCAATGCGGAAGGACAGCCGACGTTCGCCGTCCCAGTCTTCCAGATCGTTGATATCAGCCTCGAAAAATTCTGGCTGATAGACGCCCTGCAGGCTTGTCGTTTCCGGTGTGTCAAGCTCGAGCAGATCCTCTTCAGCTAGAGACTTGGCAAGAGCCTGAAGGTCGGCGTCATCCAGACCAGCGAAAGTCTGTTCATCGCTGATCGCGGTCATCGGGGCCGCTTCGATCATGTCCACGGGCTGCTCCGGAGCAACATCAGCGCCTTGCTGTTCGGTTGCCGCGAGATCAGTCACGGCCAGAGAGCGGGCGAGGGCCTCTATCGCATCATCATCAAGCTGATCCCAGTCTTCGCCGCCCAATTGCTCAAGCAGGGCCATGTCATTATCATCGAGAAAAGAGCTGGCATCGTCGGTTGCCACAGGGGCATCCGGCTCGATGTCAAACGAAGAGGGGGCATTGTCGAAGGTCACTGGCTCATCAGCAGGTTGCATAAATGCGTCCGATGGTGCTTCAAACTGCGGTGCGGGGGCATCCGTGTTCGTCTCGAACGCCATCGCCGGAACGGGCTCCCGATTGAACACCGGTTCGCTTGGCTGAGCATCAGCGGGAGCAACGTCCGGTCCGGGCTGATAATGAGCGGCCCAGTCCATCTCCATCGAAGAGACCAGCGCGTCGAGTTTATCCTTGTCCGTAGTCATTGCCTGTTGCCCCGTCTGCCCAATCGCGCCCCCCGCAAGGCGCTCTGTTCTTTTCCACTGTCGTTCTGTTATCCGCTCCCTGAGGGCGTGATTGCTGAACAAGACTTGCGCCACTGATTGCTCGGCAAAGGACAGCAGTTGAGAAATCAACACCGAATTGAGATCGGTCCGAAGTGCTATGGCCTTACGCTCCTCGGTACCACCTTGCAAAATCTGTGTCGTCAGGTCCGCTTCGCTCAGATTTTTCGAGTAGGAAAGAACCGGAGAAGCAACCTTGGAATTATCACAACATAGCAGGGTCAGGACATCAAGGGGAACCCGGTTCGCACGGCACAGCAACTCCGACGCACGCACCCGCTCGCCCAAGGGGGCGTTGGGATAGTGGCGGTGAAAGGCCTGAGAAAAGGCCGCCTGGGTATGGCCATCGAAGCGACCTGCAGCCAGAAACCGCTCGGTGAGGTCCACGAGCAGAATTTTCTCTCTGGTTACGGTCATTTCATGGCCCCGGGGAACCTGATCAATTTGCCGTTGCAAACCGTCGCTGACATCCAAAACTACCTAGAAAAGGTGACGCAAAAATCGATGTCTCCATACTCGGAATCAAACTTTAATTTGTTGTTAACCATGATGGCCTTGCTGTAATTATCCACCAGTGGAAAATACGGATCAAAAGAAGCTCTGACAAAAGGATTTCCATCTTGGCAGGCTGGCCCATCTGCGAAACAATTCTAGCAATGGCGATTCGGCCCTGAAGCAGGGCTGACACAACAGCGCCATGACGGGCGATCCGAGCAGGGAACGCCGTTCATTCAGATGCGGCAACGGGACCACGGGTGCTTTGAAACGCAGGCAGCAATCACCATTCATCAAGGCTTCTTCGTGCACCGTTCTGGTCGCGCGCCGCTCGCTTTTGCTCATGATGCTTGGCAGTCTTGGTGCCTGTGTCACCTCGACAGAAGGGGACTTTGGCCGAACGGAACGCAGTCCGGCCAATGACTCGATCATGAAGTTCGGCGGCAAGTGGCGCGCCAAGTTGCAGGGCGAGCTCTATTCCGACTTCAACATGACCGATGAGGAAATCCTGATGCGGGACAAGGCTTGGGCCTTGATCCGGCCACCGCATGCGCAGGATTGGGTTTCCACCGATCTTTGGGACTTCATTCCCTCGATCCGCTATGCGGCGCTGCATGTGCTGACCGACCTGCAACGCACTCGTCTCACGCCGGTGATTGATACGGCCTTCAACCCCAAGCATTATTACCGCGCTCTCCGCTCGGAGAAATACGCCTCGCACCACGTCAGATATGAGCGCATTACGACCGATATTAATGCAGACCGGGAGGTCTTTGCTGCCTTCATTCCCGTCGCGGAACGGGTGGTTGCGATGGACGGAGAGCGGATGTCGGCCCTCAATCGGGCCTCAGACATGGAGCCGGGCGAATTGAAGAATGCCTACGCCCGGGTCGATGAAAACCGGCGGTACATCGGTTGGGTCTGGCGGGCGATGAAGTTCCGCATGCAGGCCTACGCCTATGCCATCAAACGGCTGGAGATCGAGACCCCATCCCCCAAAGTTGCCGATGCAAACGCGGCACTTCGGCGCCTTCATGCAGATTTTCTGGCCCAGAGCGGAGACTTCGGGCAAGAGGAGTTCACCATTGACGACACTGCGGAGCGTCCGTCCCGCTACACCCGTCGCCAATGGGCGCAGGAAGATCCCAACATGGTGAAATAACCAAGTGGTGTCAGAGGCTTGAATGCTGCGCTCGACAATGAATGTAAAATGCTGTTTGGCAACGACCAGCCACCAATTATTCGAAGCTTTCCGCATCCCATAGGGGCGAGCATGACAGCTGGCTGATGGCATCCGCGATCATGTCGCGTTTTCTCTCCGATGCAACAAAGGCCCTCAGGACAAGAAGGCCGCGATCCTCTGTCGCGCTGATGACGATGGAGGTATCATCAATCAGGTCTGGACGTTCCGCGAGGAGGCGCTGCTGGCCGCGCGAGGCAAGAACGATGTTGACCCGTGGGCCCGATGTCTGGTTGGTCAGGCTGAACTGGCTCCGCCCAAGACTGTCAACATAGTCAAGGCTCCAGAAATCGGTAGGCAATTGGCCCTTCAGGCCGATGGGTGTGTCCGCCACCTCTGCCCGGCAGATGCCATAGGCAAACAGCGGATCAAGATCACTGGAAAGATTGACCGCATCTTTGGGGTTGCGGATGGTGAAAATCTTGTGCACCGGCCCGAGCTGCACGGATTTGTGCCAGATGTCGTTGACCGAATTGTAGGGGATCGAAAAGATCGTCACGATATGGATCACGACGGCGGTGATCAACGCAGCGAGAATGATGAACAGGATGCGTATCATTGGCAGCCGACCCACGCAATTTCTGGCAGGGTGATTTCTCCCAGACTGCCACTGCTGTTCAAAGACGTATCATAAAGCCGCAAAACCAGACGGAACGATGAGGCGGCCTCGGTTTTCAGCCAGTTGCCACCCATAACCTCCGGTGCCGTGATGATTTCGTAATTCTCGGACTCCGCGCCTCTCAGCCGAGCGATATTCTGACTGTGAAACCCATGGCGGTTCGATGGGTTGTCAACCAGACGGTCATTCTGCGTGATCAGGGACAGAGTCCAGAGCCGGGCGGGGAGCTGGGAACCGGACACCCGATATTGGCAGGCGCCATCAAGCGGCGTTCCGTCATTGTCTGTCACAGCCACGAAAGACAGTCCCTCGCCGGATCCGAGCGGAAGCGAGCCCTTGCGGGCCTGATCTGCCTTGGCATAGGGATTGGCATCGGGGCCGGGAGACTGGGGCCAGCTGTGCCACGGACCGATCTCAATGCGTTCCAGCCGGTCGGCATGATTGACGGCAAAATACGCGCTTCCGATGCCAAGACCCACGGCTATCACCATGAAAAGAACGATATCTCTCAACAGAAGCACGTGTTTAGGCCCTTGAATTGGATCAGCAAGCAGCAACAGAATGCCTTGCCCGGCAAGATTCTACAATCCAGTAACGATCATTCGATTGGAAATGTCTAACAGGATTTTGCACAAACCTTTGGCATAATCCGTACAGGTATTCACGCAAAGGTCAATTGTCCTTGACGGATTTCAGCCAAAAGCCATCAGAATTCTAGGGAAACTGCTTAACTCGACCCTCAAAACCGATTGGTTCAGTTCGTGCGCCAAGCCTTGGAGAGATCACGAAGGCCGCCCTGTTCCGGGCGTTCCATCTGGGTGAGTCCTGAAACCCGCCGTGGTTCGCCGTTGTTCGGACGCGCGTCTCCCAGAGACGGGCGGATGGGTTGAACAACTGGGTCGGACGGATCGGTCTTGAGCAGATTGGACAGTGCATCAAGCTGGTGAACGACCGCAGGCGATAGACGCTGATTGCTCCGTTTGGCCTTGATGTCCTTGATTCTGCCGCCTGCCGCGACCTGAATGCCATCCTCGTTGGGGATGAAGTCAACCGGATTGTCGATGAAAGGCATCGGCTTGAGAGCAACCTGCTGATGGGCTGCGGACATGATGGCCTGCCAGGTCATGGCCGGGAGGCTGCCACCGGTCAGGCGATTGGTCGACTGGTTGTTGTCATTGCCGAACCAGACCGCCGCAGAATAGTTACCAGTATAGCCACAGAACCATGCATCCTTGTAGGCAGACGTGGTGCCGGTCTTGCCAGCGGCGGTGATGCCCGGCAACTGTGCTCGCGTACCCGTGCCGCCCTGAATGACGGTGACCAGCATCTCATTCATATCCTTGATGGCTTCTTCGGGAATGACCTGCTCAGGATGCTTGTCGCGCTGGTGATCGAAAATTACCCGACCCTTGGAATCGATAATTTGCATGACCGCATGGGGTTCAGCCTTCTTGCCGCCCGAGGCAAAGACGGCATAGCCGGATGCCATGTCCATGACCGTGACCTCTGAGGCGCCAAGAGGCATGGAGCGTGTGATGTAAAGCTCGGAGGTGATGCCCATCTTGTGTGCAACGTCGGCGATCTTGTCCCGGCCAATCGCCTCTGCGAGGCGAACCGGCACGGTATTGATCGAACGCTTGAGGGCATTGGTAAGCGTAACCGGCCCGGCATATCGGCGGCCATAGTTGCGCACAGACCAGTTGCCAATCGACAAGGGAGCATCCTGAACGACCGAACTTGGCGTGAAGCCGTTCATCATGGCCGTCGTGTAGACAAAGGGCTTGAAGGACGATCCGGGTTGGCGTTTGGCATCGGTTGCGCGGTTGAACTGGCTTTTGCCATAGTCCTGCCCGCCATACATGGCAACAACTGCCCCATCAGGCTCCATCAGGACAGCTGCTGCTTCGCGCACCCCATATTGCTTGCCATGATCGCGCAGGTTCCGGTCGACCGCGAGTTCGGTCTGCTTCTGCAAGGTCATGTCGATGGTGGTTTTCACTGTCAGGACCCGGTGCCGTCCACCCGACATGCGCTTGACCTCTTCGAAGGCCCAATCGAGGAAATAGTTCGGGGTCTCGGCGTCATTCTTGTCGATCGGCACGGCGGGATTGCGCAGGGCTCCAACAATTTGGCCCTCGGTCAGATAATTGGCCTGTACCATGTTGATGAGCACTTCCTTGGCGCGGGCGCGCGCTTTGGGCAGGTTCACATGCGGCGCATACTTGGTTGGTGCCTTGAATAGGCCAGCGAGCATGGCGGCTTCTGCCAACGACAGGTCTTTCGCGGACTTGCCGAAATAATATTCCGATGCGGCCGCAATCCCATAGGCACCGCCGCCCATATAGGCGCGGTTGAGGTAGAGCTTCAGAATCTCGCGCTTGGTCAGACGCGCCTCCAGCCACAGGGACAGGAACGCTTCGTCGATCTTGCGTTTCAGAGTGCGTTCATTGGTCAGGAACAGGTTCTTCGCCAGCTGCTGGGTGAGGGTGGAGCCCCCCTGAACCACGCCGCCGGCGCGGGCGTTCTCGAGCATCGCGCGGGCAAGGCCCATGAAGTCGATGCCAAAGTGCTCGAAGAAGCGTCTGTCCTCGGTCGCCAGAACCGCCTTGATGAAATGATCGGGCAGTTCTTCAAGCTCGAATGAGTCGTCCTGCAGGATGCCGCGCTTGCCGATCTCGTTGCCGAAACGATCAAGGAAGGTGACCGCATAGTCTTCCTGCGGAGGCAGGCCATTCTCGGTCAGCTCGAAGTTGCTGAAGGCAAGCGACAGCGCAATGATTGCGCCGAAGACGGACATCGTCAATCCGCCGGATAGGCATTGAACCAGCCAGTAACGCCACCCTGTAACGGTGAAGCGACGCATGAAACTATTGGCAATTTCCAACCCACGCGCGAGCATGCCCCAGAAATGGTACATCCCGGTGTCAATCGAAGCGTCAAATGCCAGCAGCCGGTTTTTGAGCTTGGCTTTTGTCTTGTTTTGATACGGATCGCGCACGATGTTACAGATCTCTGTCCGATAGTGGAAAGACTGATATAACTTTGTTAAACATTGCTTGGCAAGAAGCAAGCAGAATGCCAAACTTGAACGCACTTAATTTTGCAATGCAATGCTACTAGATTTTTGGCATTGTCGAGGCATGGCAATCTTTGTTCTCTCAAGTCCCAGCGAGCAAGTCAAATGAACAAGCAATCGGACGGTTTCATCGCAAATCCCAAGGGCGATGGAGAGCCCGAACGACCCTTCTGGCAGGTCAAACGCCTCGATCAGATGACGCGTGAGGAGTGGGAGTCCCTTTGCGATGGCTGTGCCCGTTGCTGTCTGAACAAACTTGAGGACTGGGACACAGGCGATATCGCTTGGACCAATGTAGCTTGTACGCTGCTGGATGACCAGACCTGTCGATGCAAGGACTATGACAATCGTCTCGACACCATCCCGGACTGCGTACCGCTGGATGTCGAGAAGGTGCAATCGATCATCTGGTTGCCACCGACCTGCGCCTATCGTCTGCTTGATGAGGGTTATGATCTTTACTGGTGGCATCCGCTGGTCTCTGGCGATCCGGACACGATCCATCAGGCGGGGATCTCGGTGCGTGGCCGAACCGTGCCGGAGGATGGCATGGAGCCGGAAGATTACGAACAGCATCTGGCGATGTGGCCCGGAGAGGACTATGAGGATCCTCCGAAGCCGCTGCCGGACGATCTCCATCAGGATTGAGCTAAAGAAAAAGCCTTTAGATTCAATCAAAAATAGAAAAATACAACTTTTAATAGAAAATCGCTTGACCTGCGAACGGTCCTCAGCTATACATTAGCTACAGTCGGAATGGTGCGGATAAATTTCTCCTCTACCGGCTTTTGTTTATGGGAAAGCCCGTTCAGACGTTTCCGATCAAATCACCGCACGCCAGTCGGCGCTGCGGTTTTTTTGTGCCTGCTCTCTGGTGCTGCTTCGCAGGCTTGCTTCACGAGGCGGCAAAATTCAGGACTATTCATGACGAGAAAAAAACGACCAACCGTCGATTGGGACGCTGTCAGACGCCTCTGCGAAAGCGTTGATCGCCCCAGCTTTGCTGCCATCGCCAAAATGCACGGCATATCGCTGGGCACATTGACCCGCAGAAGAAAGCTCTGGACCGGCAGTTCTGAAGGGTCTTCCGAGCCAACTTCCAGACCGTCCGAACATGGGGCTCTGGTCAAGCGGCTCTACCACGCCACGGACCAGCAGATCCGACATCTGGAGACCTTGCTGAAGAGCGGCGAGGCGGCCTTTGATGAGAAGGAAGCCAGAATGCTCGGAACGATAGCCCGCACCTTGGAAAAGATCCTCGCGCTGCAGCCAAAACAGGAAGCGAAGGTGCCGAGTAAGAGCCGGTTAGCAGACAAGTCAATGAAAGCGGAGGCGCAAGATGGAGAAGCCAGTGATGGAACCGACCTTGACGTCCTCCGCGAGGACCTTGCGCAGCGCATTGATCGCCTGCAGCAAACAGCAGAAGGCGGAGTTTCTGGCAAGCCTCAGCGGTCCGGAGCTTGAGACCCTCTTTAGCGATTGGGAAATCTGGGCTCGCAATGACCAGTTGCCGCCACCCGGAAACTGGACGACATGGCTTGTCATGGGCGGGCGTGGCGCTGGCAAAACCCGAACCGGTGCCGAATGGATCAAGGCTCTGGCGCAGGGCAGGGCGCCCTTCGCAACCGAGCCTTACGGGCGTATTGCCCTGATCGGCGAAACATTGAACGATGCCCGCGAGGTCATGGTGGAAGGAATTTCCGGATTGTTGGCCATCCATGCGCGGCACGAGCGCCCGACATGGCAACCTGCCCGGCGCAGGCTGGAATGGCCGAATGGAGCCATCGCGCAAATCTATTCCGCCGAAGACCCCGAAAGCCTGCGCGGGCCGCAATTCCATGCCGCATGGGGCGATGAGGTGGCCAAATGGAAGCGGGCGGATGCGACATGGGACATGTTGCAGTTCGGTCTGCGGCTCGGCCATCAGCCGCGGCAGATCGCAACCACGACGCCGCGACCGACACCTCTGATCAAACGGATGCTAGCCGACCCGAAAACCGTCATGACCCACGCGGCGACCCGCGCCAACGTGGCTAATCTGGCACCGGGATTTCTCGACACCATCGTGCGGCGCTACGAGGGATCACGCCTTGGTCGACAGGAACTGGATGGAGAGTTGATCGAGGATCGAGCAGATGCGCTCTGGCAGCGCGATCAATTGGATCGCTTGCGCGTCGATGATGTCCCTGAGGGGCTGGTGCGCATCGTTGTTGCCATCGACCCGCCCGCAACCTCGAGCAAGGGCGCGGATGCCTGCGGCATCATCGCAGCCGGGATCAACGCCGAGGGCACCTGCTACATCCTCAGGGACAGCAGCCTTTCCGAGGTCAGCCCGACCGGTTGGGCGACCAAGGCCATCGGCCTTTATCATCGCCTCAAGGCCAACTGCGTGATTGCCGAGGTCAATCAGGGTGGTGAGATGGTTACGACGATCCTGTCAGGGATCGACGCGAGCGTGCCCGTGCAATCGGTTCGTGCCAATCGGGGCAAGTATCTCAGGGCCGAACCGGTGTCAGCGCTCTATGAACAGGGGCGAGTCCACCACGTCGGCACGCTCGCCGAACTCGAAGACGAAATGTGCGACTTCGGGCTCGACGGTTTGTCCTCGGGCAAGAGCCCGGACAGGCTCGATGCCATGGTCTGGGCCGTCACTCACCTTTGCCTTGGCGAACAGGCCGAACCCAAGGTTCGCTCGCTCTCGTAAGCAAACTTCATGAAAAAAGGAATAGGCACATGCTTGGCTGGACCTTGAAGGGACCGCTATGGGCCCGCAGATCCAATGAACCGACTGATGGTGCTCGAAGAGAGCATAATCTGGAAGCCAAGAGCTCCAGAACCGGCGCCCTGCTGGCGCTGCACAGAACCGGTCGCCCCATGTGGACCCCGCGCGATTATGGCTCCCTCGCACGAGAGGGCTATGCACGCAACCCGATTGTCTATCGATCGATCCGTATGATCTCTGAAGCGGCAGGGTCTGTGCCACTCCTCTGCCAGATGGACGGCGAGCGCTTCACCGATCATCCTGCGTTGCAGCTGTTGGCACATCCCAACGCGAGGCAGGGAGGAGCAGATTGGTTCGAAGGTTTGTTCGGTCACTTGCTGGTATCCGGCAATGCCTATGTGGAGGCGGTGTTTGGCAGTCTCGATCTGATGGAACTCCACTGCCTGCGACCGGACCGCATGAAGGTCGTTCCCGGCCCGGAAGGTTGGCCCGAAGCCTATGACTACACGGTCGGTGGCAAGTGCCTGCGGTTCGATCAGTCGGATCCGGATAGCGTCATCCCGCCCATTTTGCATCTCACTCTTTTCAACCCGCAGGATGATCACTATGGCTTCAGTCCCCTTGAAGCCTCGCAAACCAGCATCGATGTGCACAATGCAGCAGCGAGCTGGAATAAGGCGCTGCTCGACAATTCCGCCCGTCCGTCTGGCGCTCTTGTCTATGCTGCATCGGAAGCGGGAAACCTCACCAATGAGCAGTTCGAACGCCTCAAGAAGGAGTTGGAAGAAGGCTATCAGGGCGCGATGAATGCCGGGCGACCTTTGCTGCTTGAAGGAGGGCTCGACTGGAAGAGCATGAGCCTCTCTCCGAAAGACATGGACTTCATGGAAGCCAAGAATGGTGCGGCAAGGGAGATCGCCCTTGCCTTTGGTGTGCCGCCGATGCTGCTCGGTATCCCCGGCGACAACACCTATGCCAACTATGCGGAGGCCAACCGGGCCTTCTGGCGGCAGACGGTACTCCCGCTGGCGTCAAGATGCCTGCAGAGCCTCGCGCGCTGGCTCTCGCCAGCCTATGACGCGCCGTTTGATCTGAAAATCGATCTCGATCAGATCTCAGCTCTTGCCAGCGAGCGCGAAACGCTCTGGCGGCGTGTGGGGGCCGCGGACTTTCTGACCGAAGAGGAAAAACGCATTGCTGTCGGCTACACGGCCAAGGGTCCGGATTGGCCGGACAATCCGGATGACGACAGCTCATCAGACGCAGGAGGGAAGTGATGTGTCAGAAGCCCTGCAAATCTTCGCCTCCAAAGGTGATCTGGCGCATGTGGCGCTCTTTCTCTGGGCAAGCACATCAAGTGCGCTCTTGGTCTGGTGCCTTCGTGAACTGGCTGCGTCCAACCAGCGTTTCCAGGATTTCGTCGAGCAGATCGCCCTCCTCACCGGCATGTTGGAGGACTGAGAGCTCCGAAAAATCCAAGAGCCACAAAGGGCACTGCCACAGAGAGGTCTTTGCCCGATTTGTTGGCTGCCTTGAGGCGCAAATGAAATAGCCGGGCGCTGCCTGAGCTGTGAGCGACTTCCTCGCTCACCATCGTTCATCCTATCAGGAAGGAATGCTCTATGACCCGCAACAAGTCATTGCTGCGAGAAAAGAAAGCTGTGCCCGCAGCCCTCAGCTCGATTGGCGAGGATGGCCTTTTCGAAGGTTATGCCTGCCTCTTCGGCAAGGAGGATCTAGGGCGCGACATCATCCGCAGAGGGGCCTTCATGAAGAGCCTCGACCGACGCGGCGTGAAGGGTGTCAAACTGCTCTACCAGCATGATCCGTCGCAGCCCGTTGGGCAGTGGTTGAGTATCGAGGAAGACGCCAACGGCCTGTTCGTGCGCGGCCAGTTGGCGCTCGATGTTGCCAAGGCCCGTGAAGTGCACAGCATGATGAAAGCGGGCATTCTCGACGGCCTTTCCATCGGCTTTCGGACCATTCGGGGACAGACCGACAGGAAGGCCGGCGTGCGCCACCTCTTCGAGTTGGACCTATGGGAGATTTCAATCGTCACATTCCCCATGCAGCCCGACGCGCGCATTTCCTCCATCAAGACTGATGAGCCCTCGCGGCAGATCGCGGCGGGCTGTCTCAGTAAACGTGAATTGGAACGCAAGCTCATGCAGGACGCTGGGCTTTCGCGGACCGAAGCCCGAGCTCTTCTGGCTCAGGGCTATGCCGGCCTCGATGGCAAGCAGGACGCTGCCCGATGGAAGCCGCAATCCCCTTTGCTCAACCTGCATCGTCTGACGCTGTCCATGCGTTCGGCAGCCCGCAGCCTGAGCAAGGGTTCGTCATCAATCTGACCGTCCAGTGAATGAGGCAAAACTCATGACCAAGCACATCCAACCGTCTCCCGAGACGAAATCCATTCCCGACGCCGACATCAGCGGCGCCTTCGAGGACTTCCTGCATTCGTTCGAAGCCTTCAAGGATGCCAACGACGAACGGCTGAACCAGATCGAGAAGCGCTCGACCGACGTTCTGTCCGATCACAAGGTCGACCGCATTTCCAAAGCTCTCGACGAGCAGCAGGCAGCACTCGACACTCTGATCCTCAAGTCCCGCCGTCCCAAGCTTGGCGAAGGGCGCGGAGTCTTTGCGCTGAGCCACAATGCCATGGAGCACAAGGCAGCCTTCGACAGCTATATTCGCAAGGGTGCCGAGGTCGACCTGCGTGAACTTGAAGCCAAGGCCATGTCGATCAGCTCCGATCCGGACGGTGGTTATCTGGTGCCTGAGCAGATCGAAGCCGAGGTCGGCAAGCGCCTTGCGGCCATCTCTCCTATCCGTGCCATTGCCGACGTCCGCGAAGTGTCCGGCTCGACCCTGAAAAAGCCTTTCTCCATTGCAGGTCCGGCGGTTGGCTGGGTGGGCGAGACCGCCTCGCGTCCCCAGACCGATGCTTCTACTCTCGCAGAGCTGAGCTTCCCGACCATGGAACTCTACGCCATGCCGGCAGCCACCCCGAGCCTCCTTGATGATGCGGCCGTGAATATCGAGGAATGGATCGCATCCGAGGTCGAAACGGCATTCGCCCAGCAGGAAGGGGCTGCTTTCGTCAACGGCAATGGCGTGAACAAGCCAACCGGCTTCATGGCTGCAACCAAGGTGGCTGAAGCAAGCTGGGAATGGGGCAAACTCGGCACGCTTGCCTCGGGTGCTGCCGGTACATTTCCTGCCAGCGATCCCGGCGATGTACTTGTCGACCTCATCTATACCCTGAAGGCGGGCTATCGCCAGAATGCCCAGTTCGTGATGAACCGCAGCACCCAGGCTGCCGTTCGCAAGCTCAAGGACAGTGACGGCAATTATCTCTGGCAGCCGCCAGCCTCCGTTGGTGCCAAGGCTTCTCTGCTCAACTTCGCAATTACTGAAGCTGAAGACATGCCCGATATCGCCGCCGATGCCTATGCTATCGCCTTTGGTGACTTCAAGCGTGGCTATCTGATCGTCGACCGGCTTGGCCTGCGCATCCTGCGCGATCCCTATTCGGCCAAGCCCTATGTCCTTTTCTACACCACCAAACGTGTCGGTGGCGGCGTTCAGGACTTTGACGCAATCAAGCTGCTGCAGTTTGCCGCCTGACGTTGAACTCCCCAGCGGGTGAGCCATTGGCTCGCCCCACCTTGACGCCCTTGCCGGAAGCCTCCCGCCGGTGAGGGCGTCATTCTTTCCTTCTCTATCCGCGTTTGCCGAAGGGACAGCTCCATGACTGTCAGTCTTGTCACGCCGCCACTGGTGGAACCGGTCAGCCTTGCCGAGATCAAGGCATTCCTGAAGATCGATCAGGATCATGATGATGACATGTTGCGCGCCTTTATCAGTGCAGCCCGTGTTCATCTCGAGCATCTGACGGCTCGACTGTTCATCTCCCAGAGCTGGCGAGTGCTGCTCACAGGCCCTCTTGGCGAGCGTTTCACCTTGCCTTTGCGACCCGTCACGGCGATCAGTGCTGCTGCCATCCTCAATGGGGAAGGCGATGTGACGGATCTGGCGGAGGAAAGCTTCAGCCTGTTTCAGGAAGACAATCCTGCCATGGTCTCCAATCTGGGCGGCATCGTCCTGACGAGCAGCCAGCGCTTGCAGCTTGATGTTGAGGCTGGCCATGGCCCGGCGGCAGAAGATGTCCCCGAGCCGATCCGGCATGCCATCAAGCTGGTGGTCGGAGAATGGTACGAGCGTCGTCTGATCGCCGATCCCGATCGCCTGCCTTCTCTCGCGGCGGCCTTGCAGCCGCTGCTCGCTCCCTATCGGTCCATCCGCCTCTAGGAGCCTTGCCATGACACTTGCAACAATCACTCCGCTTTCTGCCGATCCGGCTGGCATGAGGCATCGGATTGTCTTCTCAAAGCCTGTCCTTTCGGAAACCTCTCCCTGGAACGGGCCGGGCGACAGGGAGCAGATCGCCGAAGTCTGGGCGGGGCTTCTCGATGCGAGCGCGAAAGAGCGATCAGACGCGGATCAACGCTCGAACAGCGAGGAAATACGCTTTTTCATCCGCTTTCGTGATGATCTGGGGGACGCGGATCGGGTGGATCACGACGGTCGCTCCTTTGATCTCCTGACGCTGCATGACCCGGACGGTCTGAAGAGCTGGCTCATCGTCAGCGCACGGCGTGTTCTTGGAGGAGGCTAGGGTGATGAACAAAGAGAAACTCGTTCACCGCCTTCTGAGCCGAATGGCACCCGGTTTGGCCGCAGATCTTCAGGATTTGGCAAGGCAGAATCAAGGAACGGATGACGTGGCAGTGCGCGCAGAAGTCGGCACCGGCGCAGCCCGTCTGATCCTAACGGCCCCAAACCTGCTTGAACGCCAGTTCGGATCAATCGAGGCCTCGCCTGACGTTGAGGTCAGTCGGCTTGTTCAATCCCTTGCCAAGCGGAGACCTTCGTCATGACCCTCGCATCTCGAAGCCTTGAGCAGGCGCTCTTCGCGCATTTGAAGGCAGGCAATGATCTCATCACCCTCTTGGGTGGAGCAAGGCTTTATGACGAGCCGAAGCGCAACAGCGATTTGCCTTATCTCACTCTTGCCACGAGTTACTCGCGCGACTGGAGCACCGGCAGCGACAAGGGCGAGGAACATCGGCTCCTTCTCACTGTCTGGACCGGCACTGAAGATCGAGCCTTGCAACAATCCATTCTTGATTGCCTAAGCACGCTCCTAGCGGATCCAAGCCTGTCGCTGACCGGGCATCATCTGGTCAATTTGACCATTGAGCGCACGGATATGCGAACGGATCGGAAGAACCGGCTCCTGCAGGGCATCCTGCAAATGCGCGCCGTCACCGAAGAGCCGACCACCTGATAACCCCGGACCCTTTTTAAAGGAGACCCACCCATGACAGCTCAAAAGGGCAAAGACCTTCTGCTCAAGATCCGTAATGACAGTGACGACGCTTATGTCACGGTCGCAGGTCTGAGAGCGCGATCCATTTCGTTCAACGCAGAGAGCGTTGACATCAGCCACGCGGAGTCGACGGGCCGCTGGCGCGAATTGCTTGAAGGAGCCGGGATGCGTCGCGCCAGCCTCTCCGGCAGCGGCCTGTTCAAGGATGCGGACAGCGACGAGCGTATCCGCTCTGTTTTCTTTGAAGGCTTGATCATCGCCTGGCAGATCGTCATTCCTGACTTCGGCGCGCTTGAAGGCCCGTTCCAAATCACCGCTCTTGAATATTCCGGCAATCACGACGGTGAGGTGACTTTCGAAATGGCGATGGAATCCGCCGGCGCCCTGACATTCACTGCGGCATGACATTGATTTGAACCCGATCACGAAGGGGATTGTGATGGCGAACAGAAGACGGGGCGAAGTGACCCTGATCCTTGATGGAAAACCTCGCGTGTTGTGCCTGACGTTGGGTGCTCTCGCGGAGCTGGAAGACAGCATGGGGCTCGACAACATCGGCGAGCTGGCCGACCGCTTTGCATCAGGTCGTGTGTGCAGTGCGGATCTCGTCAAAATCCTCGGCACAGCCTTGCGCGCGGGCGGCGAAGAGATTGCGGACCGTGAGGCAGCATCCATGCGATGCGAAGGTGGTGCAACCGCGCTCACCCACGCTCTTGTCGAGGTGTTACGTCTGGCCTTCGATCCGTCCGCGAGCCTCAAAGCGGATGATGGCGGGGCGGAGAAGTCCTCCGCAAACCCCACCTAGGCCGATCCGACATTGTTGGGTCGGCCAAGCAATCAAGTGTCTTTCCCTGGGACATCCTGATGTCATTGGCATTGCGTCAATTCGGCTGGCCTCCTGCTGAGGTTTGGCAGGTCACGCCACGCGAGCTGTTCATGGCGGTGGATGCGTTAAGCCGCAGCAGGGCAGCGCCAAATCGCCAGCAGGTCGACGCTCTGATGTCCCGCTTCCCGGATCAAGGCACCGACGTAAACATCGGTCGTAGCAACAAAAATTTCAAGGAGACAACATGACGGATGAAGTTGTTGAAACGGCGATAGTCAAGGTCGAGGCCGATCTCCGCTCCTTCACGAAGGATATCTCCTCTGCCCAGAAGGAAGCCGACATGCTCGGCGACAAGGTCGCCAATGCCATGCAGAAAGCGCTCATGGGCAGCGCTGATCTGGAGAGCATCTTCAAGAATTTGGCGCTCGATATGTCCCAGAGCTTTTACACCGCAGGGGTAGCCCCGCTCAAGGAGCTCGTCTCCGGATCGGTCTCCAATATCGCATCCGGCCTTTTCGCCACATTGGGGCTCGGGAACGCGGGCTCATCGTCGCTGTTCGGATCGCTCTTGCCCTTCGCAAACGGTGGCGTTGTCAATGGCACAACCCTCTTTCCCATGCAGTCCGGGCTTGGAATGATGGGGGAGGCGGGAGCCGAGGCGATCATGCCGTTGCAGCGTGGAGCAGACGGAAGCCTTGGGGTGGCGATGCATGGGGCTGGAAGCCGCCCGGTCTCTGTGGTGATGAATGTCTCCACGCCGGATGTGGCCTCCTTTGCCAAGTCGGAAAACCAGATCGCGACAAAATTAGCCCGCGCCGTCGGACGGGGACGACGCGGGCTATGATTGTTGGTGTTTGACGAGGAGATTTCCCGATCACCAACCGGCGCGCAGGGAGTTAACTCGACAGGCCACGTCCGCTCAGCTCCCGGTTGCCTCGCGAATGCGGCGCTCTGCGCAGCCACGCGACTATCCCATGAGGTCGCCGAAATCACCTTGATCGACGTCAAACGGACCATTCTCCCTCAATCCAGCTTAGAGCTTTGACCATGAACGGATTTCACGAAGTAGTTTTTCCTCTTGATGTTGGCTTCGGTGCCTCCGGTGGGCCGGAGCGTCGGACTGACATCGCAACACTTTCCTCAGGTCATGAGGAGAGAAACGCACGTTGGGCTCATTCCCGACGCCGATATGATGCAGGGCTTGGGGTGCGGTCCTTTCTGGACCTTCAGACGGTTCTTGCATTCTTTGAGGAGCGCCGGGGGCGCCTCAATGGCTTTCGCTTTCGCGATCCGTTCGATCATTGCTCCTGCGCCCTTGGTTCGGTGATATCCGCCGAGGATCAGTTGATCGGCACAGGTGATGGCTCGACGACCACTTTCCAGCTCAAGAAAACCTATGGTGGGCTCTACGCTCCCTATGAGCGGTCCGTGACCAAGCCGGTCGAAGGGACGGTGCTTGTCGCGATCAACGGGACCGCAACGTCCAACGTGTCAGTGGACTCCATAAGCGGTGAGATCACGTTCGATGTGGCTCCCGATGAAGATGCCACAATCACAGCAGGCTTCCGATTTGATGTGCCGGTTCGGTTTGACACAGACCAGTTGGAATTCTCCCTGAGCGGATTTGAAGCTGGTGACATTCCATCCATTCCACTTGTGGAGATCCGCCTGTGAAAGAGCTTTCTGCCGACTTGAAAAACCATCTGGCAAGTGGCGTAACGACCCTTGCCTTCTGCTGGGTGCTGAAAAGGAGTGATGGTTTCGAACTCGGGTTCACCGATCACGATTTGCCCATTGCGCTCAGCGGCGTCGTCTGCGAGCCATCCTCCGGTTTCACTGGCTCGGAGATCCGACAGAGTGCCGGTTTTGCCAGCGATGATCAGGAAGTCTCCGGCATTCTGTCATCTGACCGGATAACGGAAGCAGATCTGATCAGCGGTCGATATGACGGCGCCAGGATCGAAACATGGCGCGTAAACTGGAGTGATCCAAGCCAGGCCGTTCTGTTGCGCACAGGCTATCTCGGCGAGATCAAACGCGACAGGCAGTCATTTCAGGTCGAAATCCGGTCGCTGTCAGTCGCCCTCGAGCAGGAGAGGGGACGGGTCTACCAATATAGCTGCGACGCCACATTGGGCGACGAACGCTGCGGGGTGGATCTCACCAATTCTCAGTACAGGTTTCTCGGCACGATTTCGTCTATCCAGTCGGCAACCCGCATTTCAGTCTCTTTGAGTGAGACGCCGGAGCTTGGTTTTGCCAGAGGGTCTCTCACCATGCTGTCCGGAGAGGCTCAAGGCATGGTTTTCGACATCCTCGGGCATAGCACGTCTGCGTCTCTCCACGCTCTCGAGCTTTGGATGCCGCTCCATTCGGACATTGCGGAGGGGGACGAAGTCGCGCTGACGGTCGGCTGCGACAAGACCTTTACGACCTGTCGCACCTGTTTTGACAACCAGAACAACTTTCGCGGCTTCCCCCACATGCCGGGCAATGACTTCGTCATCAGTTACCCCGATCAATAGAGGCCATGCCATGACAACCTCTCAAAATGCGTCGACTTTGCGTGATGAAATCATAGCCGAGGCCCTCAGTTGGCAGGGTACGCCCTACAGGCATCAGGCCAGTTGCAAGGGAGCCGGGTGCGATTGCCTCGGATTGATCCGCGGTGTCTACCGTCACTTTTGGGACGAGCCGGAAACGCCACCACCCTATTCGCCGGACTGGGCGGAGACCAATGGTCGTGAAACCCTTGCACTCGCAGCAACGCGATATCTCATTTCCGTTGAGAAAGAGGATCGTGCTCCGGGAGACGTGCTGCTGTTTCGCTATAAGAAGGGATTTCCTGCCAAGCACGCCGGAATTCTGATTAATTCCACTCAGTTTCTGCATGCTCAGCACGGCGGTAATGTCTCCGTCGCGTCCCTTGGGCCCTTGGTGGCTGCGCCATCTCGCCTATGTCTTCGCTTTTCCAGCCAATCATTCTTGACCCCTTGACCACATCAGGATCCAGCCCATGACCACTCTTGTTTTGAAATCCGCAGGCAGCTTGATTGGCGGCGCGCTTTTCGGGCCCTTTGGTGCTTTGATTGGCGGCGCGCTCGGTGCTGGCATCGGTTATAGCATCGATCAGTCGCTGTTTGGTGAAGGCCGGTCTGTCGAGGGTCCTCGCTTGTCCGACCTGAAAGTCCAGACATCGACGGAAGGCAGCCCCATCACCCGCGTCTATGGTCGGGCACGACTGACGGGCGAATTGATCTGGGCAACGGATTACGTCGAGAAGGTCACGACGCGCGAACAGAAAACCGGTGCGTCCAAGGGTGGTGGCAGCAACAAGGCAACGACGACGACCTATAGTTACTACGCCAATTTTGCCGTCGGGCTATGCGAAGGCGAGATCGCGCATGTCGGGCGCATCTGGGCGAATGGCAAGGAGTTGGACCTTCAGGAGATCAGCTATCGCGTCCATCTGGGCGGAGAGTCGCAACTGCCGGACAGTCTGATCGAGGCCAACGAAGGGGACGACATGACGCCCGCCTATCGCGGGCTAGCCTATGTGGTTTTCGAAGAATTGCCTCTGGAATCGTTCGGCAATCGCATTCCTCAATTAAGCTTTGAGGTCATTCGGCCTGTCGGCAAGACCGAAGCCAGCATCAAATCGATGATCATGATCCCGGGCGCTACCGAGTTCGGTTACGAAACTGAAAAAGTCTATCGACAAAGTAGTCAGGGTGAATGGGCGAGCGAAAACCGCCATACGTTCGAGAGTGAGACGGATTTCATTGCATCCCTCGAACATCTCACCGCAATCTGTCCTAATCTCGAACGCATTGCTCTGGTCGTCAGCTGGTTTGGCACCGATCTGCGAGCAGGACATTGCGCGATCCGCCCTTGCGTCGACGCTCCGGTGAAGACCACGTCGGGCAGCACGTGGTCAGTCGCTGGCGTTGATCGTTCCTCTGCCGATCTTGTCAGCTATATCGATGGGCGTGCCGCCTATGGTGGCACACCATCTGATGCGTCTGTAAAACGTGCAATCGCGGCCATCAAGGACAAGGGCCTCGAAGTCGTCCTCTATCCTTTTGTGATGATGGACATTGCGCCTGATAATGAATTGCCGGATCCTTATGGCGAAGCGAGCCAAAGTTCCTATCCCTGGCGAGGGAGGATCACCTGCTACCCCGGCCGGGATCAGGTTGACAGCGCGGACAGGACTGAGTCGGCTTCTGCCCAGATTACCCAGTTCTACTCGGGTCAAAGCCAGAATTATCGCAATTTCATCCTGCATTATGCCAATCTGGCCACACAGGCAGGTAGCGTTGACGCCTTTTTGATCGGTTCGGAATTCGTCGGTTTGACCACCTTACGTGACGCCAACGACGACTACCCCTTTGTTCAGTATATGAAATCACTCGCAGCTGATGTTCGCAGCGTCGTCGGATCTGGATGCAAGATCACTTACGGGGCAGATTGGTCGGAGTATTTTGGTCATCAGCCATCGGATGAGAGTGGCTATGTGCGTTTCCACCTCGATCCACTCTGGGCGGACGACAATATTGATGCGGTCGGGATCGACAACTACATGCCCTTGTCTGACTGGCGGACGGGAGAGGATCACCTTGACCAGTCTCTGAGTGATACCGGCCTCGAACTGGATTATCTCAAGGCCAATATTGCTGGCGGGGAGGGCTATGACTGGTATTACGCCAGCGATAAGGATCGTGAGCAGCAGATCCGAACCGAGATCACAGATGGCACGAATAGCAAGCCTTGGGTCTTTCGCTACAAGGATCTCGTCAATTGGTGGTCAAATCAGCATTTTGATCGAACCGGTGGCGTTGAGGCGTCCAGCCCGACCGACTGGGTGCCAACATCCAAGCCAATCTGGTTTACTGAAATCGGCTGCCCGGCTGTCCACCTTGGGCCGAACCAGCCAAACAAATTCCCGGACCCGAAGTCAGCGGAAAGCGGGCTACCCTATTTCTCCGCGGGTGGGCGCGACGATGCTGCGCAGCGGGCCTTCCTCGACGCCACCCTGACCTACTGGGAGGACGAGATAGGCAGCAACAACCCTGTCTCCACAGAGTATGATGGTCCAATGGTGGACCCTAGCCGCCTTTTCCTCTGGGCTTGGGATGCGCGGCCTTTCCCGGCTTTTCCCATCGATCTGGATATCTGGTCTGACGGTGATAGCTGGCACAAGGGCCATTGGCTGACGGGGCGCCTCGGGAATGCGCCGATTGAAGGAGTCATCCGGACGATCATGGTTGACTACGGGCTCACGGAGCCGGATATCAAGACAGCCTTGCCTGTGGTTGACGGCTTTGTTCTTGATCGCCGCATGTCGGCTCGATCTACGCTGGAAAATCTCTGTGACGCCTTCGGGATAGGTGTTTCATCAAGTGGAGACAATCTGTCCTTCTTTTCTTCCGAGACACGCACGGCCCTGAGTCTGGATGAAGCTAACCTCGCGGAGGAAAAGGAAAAGGCGCTGATCGAAAAGCAGTCTTTGGCATGGGAAACGATCGCGTCCAGCGTCACGGTTTCCTTCAATGACATTTTTCTCGACTTTCGCCAGTCGGTGGCTCGCTTTGATCAGCCTGCGGCGAGAACCTGGCAGGACAGCACTCTGTCCGTTGCTGCTATCGCGTCGCAGCCGATCATGGAAGATGCAGCCAAGAACTGGCTGCGTGCACAGAATTTCGCTCGTCATTCGGTGCAGTTCAGCTTGCCGCCGTCTCAGACTGCTCTCGAGCCCGGTGATCAGATCAACCTGATCGACGGTGAGAAACACCAAACCTATCGGGTGGACGAGATCGAGGAAGGCATTCTGCGCAATGTCTCTGCAACGCTGGTCTCACCGAGAAACTCTCCCGCGATCACACAAGGCACCCGCTCAGGCAGGGTGGTAACACCGGACGTGGTCATTCCGGTTTTTGAATATATCGATCTGCCGGTTCTGCCGGGTTTGGGAGATTATCCGCATGCGCCCTATTTGGCGCTTTATTCAAAGCCCTGGAAATCCGGATTTGCCCTTTATTCTGGGAGCAGTCAGGTGGGTTTCTCGTTGCGTCAGTCCGTTGCGGTGCCCGCCATCATGGGAGAGCTTATAACTGCCCTTCCTGCAGGCAAGAGCTTTGTCATCAACAAGGCCACGTCGTTGGAGGTCAAGCTTTTCAATGGTGATCTGACCAGCGTTGAAGAACTCGCTTTTCTCTCCGGTTCTAATGCTGCAGCCGTCAGAGCGAGTGACGGGAGCTGGGAAATCCTGCAGTTCCAGACAGCAGAGCTTGTTGCCTCAAACACTTGGCTGCTCAGTGGACTGCTTCGCGGCGTTCTGGGCACAGAAGCTGCAGCCTTGCAAGGAACCAACATCGGGGCGAGGTTCGTTCTGCTGGATAGCGCCATCAAACCGCTGGAGGTTGAAGCGAGCCAATTGGAAAAAGATCTGCCTCACCGCATCATCCGGTCAGGAGCAAGCTTGTCAGATCCTGCCAATGTCGATGTCACAATCCCTGTTATTGGTCGAGGATTGCGCCCGCTCTCTCCGGTGCACCTGCGCCTCACAAAACAGGAAGACGGTGCACTCAACTTCAGCTGGATCCGGCGGGACCGACTGGATGCTGACAGCTGGGTCGGAGAGACCATTCCCTTGAGCGAAATCTCCGAGCTTTACCAAGTCACTGTCCGGGATTCGGCGACCGATGTTGTTCTGCGACAGGCAACTATGTCCGAACCGAACTGGGCCTATTCGGCCTCCGAGCAGACCCTCGACGGCGTGCCATCCCTTGATGAAATCGACGTGAGTATCGCTCAAGTCAGCCAGAAGCTGGGGCCGGGCGACAGCCTTATCCGCCGTGTTGATCTGATAAGCCGACAGATCCGCGAGGCAGCCTGAGTATAAAGCTCTCCCAATCTCCATCACAATCTTCCAACCAAGAAAGGACTACCCTGATGTCCCAAACTTCCACCGATACCAAACCGGCCTGGGCTTCCAAGATCAACTGGACCCAGATCGTTTCCGTCATCGCCATGGGTCTGGCGATGTTCGGCGTTGATCTCGAGCCGGATCTTCAGGAAAGGCTGGCAGTCGCCATCACAAGTCTGGCGGGTGCCGCGACCATCATCTGGCGCACCTGGTTTACGACGACGTCGCTCAAGTGACGCTGATGACCACATTCAGAATTCTGATCATGATCCTTGCGAAGCTGGTACTCTTGCTGGCTTCGTTCTTTGTGTCAGGTAAAGGCGGAGGAGTCGATCCGTCGAGGCCTGAAGCCCGGCGAAAAGTCTTGGGAGATCGAGACTACGCAAGGAGAGCCATTGAAGCGAAATGGATCGCCAACAAAAGAACTGAGGAATGTTCGGATGAAGTGGTTGATGTTGCTTTGCCTGACAGCCAGTCTGAGTGCTTGCGCCGCTCTGACGGATATCGCAGGGACTGACACAAGCCGTTCGACAGATGAGCGAGATGAACGGCTTGGCCACATGATCCCATGTCTTCTGTTCAACTCGATCCATTGGTCAAAAAGCGATACCGATCAGACCATTATCGAGATAAAACGCCACAATCGTCTGCTTGAACACTATTGTGTCAGCAAATGAGACACTATCTATTCTCAAAAGCTTAATCATAGATCTGCTGGAATGCGGGTGTGCCAGAATGTTCATCTGCGGTTCAGTGACTAACCTTTAAATTGTCTGCATGACGAACCAGACCAACATGACAATTCGCCTTGCCTTGGTCTCGATTGTTGTTTTCTTTTCCATACACACACATGGAGCAGTGGCAGCACAATGCCTGTCGTCTGCTGAAACCAGATCGGCGATCGAGCAGGGTCAAGCCAAGCATCTGGCTGCGATTAAGTCCGCGGCCAGCAAAGTCGTGCGTGGCGATGTGATCAAGGCCAACCTGTGCAGGGCTGGCGGCGGGCTTGTCTATGAGCTGGTCACTCTTTCTCGTCAAGGGGCAGTCGCCCGTATAACTCTCGATGCAAAAACTGGTAGGCTGTTGTCGAAGGGGGGCGGGTCGTGATGATCTAGCATCCGGCCATACTGAACTGTTCTCAATCCAAGAAGAAGATAATCTGGGGATCGCGCAATGCGAATATTGATCGTTGAAGATGAAGCGGAACTGAACCGCCAACTGAAAGAAGAAATGGAAGAAAATGGCTATGTCGTCGACAGCGCATTCGATGGCGAGGAAGGCCATTTCCTCGGCGATACGGAACCGTATGATGCAGTGATCCTCGATATCGGACTGCCAAAAATGGATGGGATCAGCGTGCTTGAAGCATGGCGCAGGGACGGCAAGACGATGCCAGTCTTGATCCTGACAGCGCGAGACCGTTGGAGCGACAAGGTTCAGGGCATTGATGCCGGCGCCGATGACTATGTTGCAAAACCTTTCCATATGGAAGAGATTGTGGCACGCATGAGGGCTCTGATGCGGCGCTCTGCCGGACTTGCCTCCAACGAGATCATCTGCGGGCCCATCAGGCTCGATGCCAGATCAGGGCGTGTGACGGTTGACGGCATGGCGCTTAAACTGACCTCTCATGAATACCGGCTGCTTGCCTATCTCATGCACCATCAGGGCAAAATCATTTCCCGAACCGAACTGGTCGAACACCTTTATGATCAGGACTTTGATCGGGATTCCAATACGATCGAGGTTTTTATTGGCCGTCTGCGCAAGAAGATTGGCGTCGATGTCATCCAGACTGTACGCGGTCTCGGCTACAACATGGTCGCCCCGGACAAGTCAAGTAGCCAAAAATGAAGTCGATAACCCGATATCTGTTGGTCAATGCGTCTCTCTGGGCAATCGTCATTGCCTTCGGCTCGGGGCTTGTGCTCACACACTTCTTTCGCACGTCTGCCGAGCAGGGCTTTGATGATCAGCTTGAGATCGTTTTGAAAATTTTGGTCGGTGAATTCGCTGCAGAACTGGCGACGGGAGGTGATTTGCTTCCTCCAGGAAATGTGGGTGAGCCGCGCTATGAGCTTCCTCTTTCCGGTTGGTACTGGACGGTTCAGGAGGAAGGAAGTGACAGGGTTTTGTTGGCATCCACATCTCTTGTCGGTGGCGACTTTTCTGTAGGCAACATGGAGACGAGAGACACTGAGGGCGCAGCCAGATATGGTTATGGTGAAGGTCCGGATGGAGAAAGGCTGCGCATTCTGGAGCGCAGGATCTCCTTTGCCGATGCAAAGCCGATCATCCTGCGTGTTACGGGCAATGCAGAAGCACTCGAAGAACAGGTAAAATCCTTCCAGACCAAAGCCTGGCTGATCATGGCTGCATTCGGCAGCATCCTCGTCACGGTGATGTTGGTTCTGATCAGAACCGGATTGCGCCCCTTGCACCAGTTGCGTCAACAGGTTCGCGAGGTCTCTGAAGGGCAATCTGAGCTGATCAAAGGCGACTATCCCAATGAGGTTTCCGGCCTCGTTCATGAAGCAAACCTGCTCATCAGGTCCAACAAGGATACTCTTGAAAGAGCACGCACCCAGGTCGGCAATCTGGCCCACGCTCTCAAGACCCCTTTGTCGGTCATCATGAACGAAGCCAGAGATCTCGATAGCCAGAAGGCCAGACTGGTCCATCAGCAAACGGACATCATGCAGGATCAGATCCAGCTCTATCTGGAACGCGCCAGAATGGCAGCTCGGCGAGACGTGATCGGAACGGTGACGGATGCCGCACCCGTGATAGACAAGCTTGTGTCTGTGATGAGCAAACTCAATTCCAATCTCGATATCGACCTGCAATTGGCGGAAGAGAATGGCCTGTTGTTTCGCGGTGAAGAACAGGATTTGGAAGAGATGGTCGGCAATCTGGTCGATAACGCCTGCAAGTGGGCGCTGACGGCAGTGCAAGTTTCAGTATCGGCCGAACGCTCCGACGCTGTTTTCGGTAACGAAGCGAAACAAGGCCGGCATTCCCATTGGCTGTCCATCATTGTCGATGATGATGGTCACGGCATGAGTGGGGAGCAAATGAACGTTGCTCTCGAGCGGGGAAAGAGACTTGACGAAAGCAAGCCGGGAACAGGACTGGGATTATCGATTGTGGTAGAGCTCGCGGAGCTCTATCAGGGCAAGTTCCAGATCACGCACTCACCACTCGGTGGCGTCAGGGCTATTTTGTCATTGCCAGCCTTATCCAGAGCAGACGGAAAGTAAGGCACTACGCGGCCGCCAACAGGCGTGGAAGATGTGAAATATCTGGTAAACGCCAAACTTTCGACATGATCAATCCTTATCGCCATGATTGAAAAGCTGACACCTGTTCTGGGTAGAAAAAGAATTGGTGGAACCTTTAAATCTATTTACGCGTTACTTACCTGAAGCGCAAAAGATGGCGCAGGCGACTCGAATATCGGGTTGCTCGAAGGAAAAGAGCTAGGCCGTTTCATAACGGTCGAAATGAACAGGGGCTGATAATGAAAAAGAGCTTGATTGCAATTGTTGCAGTGATGGGTGTCGGTTTGGCGGGCTGTCAGGAAACTGGTTTGGGTCCGAAACAGACTGTTGGTGGTCTGACAGGTGCCGTCGCAGGTGGCCTGCTGGGCAATCAGATTGGTGGCGGCGAAGGGCGCGTGATTGCGACCGCAGCTGGCGCTGTAATAGGCGGCTTTGTGGGTGCTTCCATCGGCAAGATGATGGATGACAACGACCGACGTCTGGCATACGAAGCACAGAGCCGAGCACTCGAATATGGCCGTTCTGGCGCTCCGGTTTCCTGGAACAACCCAGACAACGGTCACTATGGTCAGATCGTGCCCACTCAGGCCTACACGACCAACAATCTGACCTGCCGCGACTACACGCACACCATTTATATCGATGGTCAGCCGCAGACTGCGCGCGGGCAGGCATGCCGTCAGGCAGACGGGACTTGGCGTCCTGTGAGCTGATTGTCAGAGAAATCTGACTTTTCAAGACAGTTTTGTGCGAAAAGGGCGCGCCATTCCGGCGGGCCCTTTTTCTTTTCACAATTGGCTTCATTGGTAAAAAAGCCGAGCTGAAGATAGGAAATATTAATGGTTTACGAGGATTAAATAACGGATGGAATAACTCTAGAAAGCCAGTTTGGTGTGATCAATGGCAGATAGCGAAAAGCTGAAAGAGAAGCTATCTCTCTATCTTTCAACTTTGTCGGAGAGTGCACAGAAACTTTTGCTGCGAA
The DNA here is from genome assembly GCF_963662805.1 of uncultured Cohaesibacter sp. Taxonomy (NCBI): domain Bacteria; kingdom Pseudomonadati; phylum Pseudomonadota; class Alphaproteobacteria; order Hyphomicrobiales; family Cohaesibacteraceae; genus Cohaesibacter; species uncultured Cohaesibacter sp. Next base: position 220,604 of record NZ_OY759852.1, on the reverse strand, counting down.
GCCTCGAGAGTGGAGAGCGGGAAGGCAAAAGCGATGCGGCCTCTATGCTGATTCTTGCTGCCTTGCGCAATGTTCTTCGCGAAGACGAACCTTTGGTCACGTTGAACAATTTCGTCAGGGAAGAGTTTTTCAAACCCAGCCAGCCCTTTATCTCAGCCATAGATCATGTCGCCAAGCAGAAGGCCCGCATAAGTCCAACCTCGATCGATAAGATTTGGACCTGGGTCGAACGCGATGTGGCGACGGCAGAACAGCAAGAACGTCTGAAGATGCCATGCAATGGGATGGACAGCAAAGACATAGCTGGCCGGAGCATGATGATGAGGGACGAGTTGCTTCAAGCGAGCAATCGCAAGATCAAGACGATGATGCGGGAAATCGGGGGAGAACAGAAACTCGCCAGTCAACTCGGTGGCCGCAACGTCTATGAAGACATGCTGGAAGTTCTGGCCGCTTCTGACAACCTGAAGCCGCTTCTACCAGTCATCTCCAAACTGCCGGATGAAATTCTCAGCTGGAGTTCCCCTGAGGGTGAGGAAGCCTACGGCGCTGTCTGCAAATACATTCAGCAGTCCCCGATGAAGAGCCCTTGGGTCTTCTCGGCAATCACGTCCAGATTGGCAGCACCAAGATTGCGCGTTCAAGTCGCTTCCAAGCTGGCTGGCTCGGATGACGCGATTCAGATCGCAGCCACGGTTTATTCGCCTGCAATTCATCAGGTTTTTGCAGATCTGGAAGCCTATCTCACGGCATTTGAAACGCAGTTCAAGGACAATTCGGATCTGGATGCCCTCATCGCTAGCCTTGCCAGTTGGAGAAATCTGGCAAAAGCAGTTGAGACCGAACTTGAAATCCCGTCGCAGAGCCCTTGGGGCAAGGCCTTGTCCGGTATGAAATCCCGGCTGTCCGAGATACTGAAGAATGAGGTCGAGTCGGCTCCCGGTCTTATGCGAAAGGCTCTTAAGGCTCCAAAGAGCGGATCCGATGAACATTATGACGAAAATGTCATTGCCGACGCGACAAAAGCTATTCAGATCTTCTATCACGCAGAACGGATGAAAGAGAGCCTCGCTCTCAATGGACCTGTTACGCGGTCCCGCAAGGAGTTGGATCAGTCCTTCGAAATCCTCTCCACGTCGCTCGTGGACAGAACTCGTCAGGCAAAAGGGGATGACGTAGCCACTTGCAAGGCTCTTGGCGAGGCCGCAATCTCCTTTGCTCGTCAGATAGTTGACGAGAATTACGCCAATGCTTTACAGCGGCAGCTCAAGGCCGCCGCGTCGGTGCCAGAGCTCAAAGTTGCCGAAGCCTGATCTGCATTTCGGATTAGCTTTTGGCTCTTCTTGCGCAATACATTCAGGCACTTCTCCGGAATAGCTTTCCTGCACATTAAAACTTTGTAATATTGCGGTTTTCTTGATTAAAAACATTCTAGAGCCGAATGAACATGAGTTAATTTGACTTCGAGGGCAAAAGCGGATTGCTTGTGCCAAACCGAAGTAAAAGCAGGGCCTTCATGTTTTGGATCTTTGCGGGACTGATCACCGCCATTTCAGTTGCAGTTGTCATCTATCCGTTGACGCGTCGGGCGCGCAAAATGGAGAGTGCGGATTCCTATGATCTGACCGTTTACACGTCGCAATTGAAGGAAATTGAAGGCGATGTCGAGCGTGGCCTGATCGATGAAACGGAAGCTGAAGCCGCGCGAACTGAGGTTGCGCGCAGATTGCTGAATGCTCAGACCGCGATCGACAAAGAAGAGGCAAAACTCTCAAAGACAGACCGCAAATCAACAGGCCAATCCAGCGCGCGCGTTGCTGCGATGGCTGTGCTATTCATCATTCCTCTGTGCTCGCTCGGCCTTTATGTCATGCTCGGCTCTCCGGGCTTGCAGAGCCAGCCACTCGCCAGTCGGCTCAGCAAACCGCCCGAACAACAGAGTATGACCGAATTGGTTGCGTCGGCTGAACACAGACTGATGAACAATCCCGATGATCTGGAAGGCTGGAAGCGCCTTGCTCCGATCTATCTTTCCATGCGTCGCACCGAAGATGCCACAAGGGCATATCGCAATGTTCTACGGCTTGAAGGAGAAAGCCTCTTGGGCTTGTCCAATCTTGGAGAGGCTCTGGTTGTCCGGGACGCGGGGATCGTTTCCAAGGAAGCATTGGATCTATTCCTCAAGGCAAACAAGCTTGACCCCGACCATCCAAAGCCCCGCTTCTTTCTTGCCATTGCTCTTGGGCAACAGGGCAAGGGAGATGAAGCCATTCAAGCATGGCAGTCTCTGATTGACGATTCTGAAGATGATGCACCTTGGGTGTCATTCTCCAAGAGCCAGATTTCCGCAATTCAAAAGCGACAGCAAGACGAAAGTGCCGCAGCCGATCAAGGCAACAATGCCGCCTCCGATGACGGCGCTGATACTTTGGCAGGCCCGACGCGCGACGATATGGAAGCGGCCGCAGAGATGGACGCCGACGACCGCAAGGATATGATCGAAGGAATGGTGACCCGGCTTTCGGAGCGCCTTGATGAACGTGGCGGGACTGCGGATGAATGGGTTCAGCTCATCCGAGCCGAACTGGTTCTCAATCGTCCGGACATGGCCGCCAAGAGCGTCAGCAAAGCGCTGGTTGCTCTGCAATCAGACCTTGATGGTCTTGAAAAAGTGAAGGCCGCTGCACGGTCTTTGGGAATATCAGTCACACAATGACAGCAAGAGCCGGTTCGCTTGAAGACGCGCCGAACGCGATCAGACCGAAGGTTTCAGGATAGGATCAAGTCATGACGAGAAAACAACGCCGGATGATGATGATTGGAGGAGCGGGCGCAGTCCTCTTTGCTGCCGTTGGCCTCATTCTGTTTGCTCTTCAGGATCAGATTGTCTTCTTCAACAGCCCCAGTGACATTGTTGAGAAAGGTGTCCAACCGGGGCAGCGCTTCAGACTAGGCGGTCTCGTCAAGGAAGAGACGCTGATCCGAGGGCAGGGCACCGAAGTCTCTTTCGTGGTGACCGATGGTGGTTCGGACGTTAAGGTCGCCTACAATGGGATTTTGCCTGACTTGTTCCGGGAAGGGCAGGGCGTCGTGACGGAAGGCAGTCTGTCGCCCGATGGCGTGTTTGTTGCCGATACTGTGCTCGCCAAACACGATGAAAACTACATGCCCAAGGAAGTGGCCGAGGCGATCAAGGAGCAGGGGCAGTGGAAGGGCAGCGAGCAAGAGGCACAGGTAAATTGATCCAGTCCGACAAGATGCTGATGAACGGAACAAATAGAACCGGAGAGATTTCATGATCGTTGAGCTTGGCCATTTCATGCTCATTCTCGCATTCGCTTTGGCTCTCGTCCAATCGGTTGTGCCAATCTGGGGAGCTCAGACCGCTGACAGCCGCATGATGGCAGTGGCGACCCCGGTTGCGGTCACTCAGTTTCTGTTCGTCGGGCTCTCCTTTGCTGCTCTCACACATGCGTATGTCACGTCTGATTTTTCCGTTCAGAATGTCTGGGAGAACAGCCATTCTGACATGCCGCTGCTGTTCAAATACACCTCCGTCTGGGGCAACCACGAAGGCTCAATGCTGCTGTGGGTCTTCATTCTGGTGATCTTCGGTGCGCTTGTTGGCGTGTTCGGCCGCAATCTGCCGCCAAAACTGAAGGCCAACACGCTGGCAGTTCAGGGATGGATTACGGCTGCTTTTCTGTTGTTCGTGTTGATGACGTCGAACCCGTTTCATCGGATCTCGACAGCGAACCTGCCGATCGAAGGACGGGATCTCAATCCGATCCTGCAGGACATTGGTCTCGCGCTTCATCCGCCTCTGCTTTACCTCGGATATGTGGGTTTCTCGATCGCTTTTGCCTTCTCAATCGCGGCATTGCTCGAAGGGCGTATCGATGCCGCTTGGGCGCGTTTCGTGCGTCCATGGGTTCTCGTCGCCTGGGCCCTTTTGACGCTCGGCATTTCCATGGGCTCCTACTGGGCCTATTACGAGCTCGGCTGGGGCGGCTACTGGTTCTGGGACCCGGTTGAAAACGCCTCCTTCATGCCATGGCTCAGCGGCACCGCTCTGTTACATTCCGCCATCGTGATGGAGAAGCGCGGCGCTCTGAAGGTTTGGACTATCCTGCTTTCGATCCTGACCTTCTCTCTCTCGCTGCTTGGCACATTTCTGGTGCGTTCCGGTGTTTTGACATCAGTCCACACCTTTGCGACGGATCCATCGCGCGGCGTCTTCATTCTCGCGCTTCTTGTGGGGTTCATCGGCGGCGGTCTGGCGTTGTTCGCATGGAGAGCGCCGCTCTTGAAGCAAGGCGGAATCTTTGCACCCATCTCGCGCGAAGGATCTTTGGTCTTCAACAATCTGATCCTGTCTGCTGCAACAGCCGCCGTTCTGGTGGGGACGCTTTATCCGCTCGCTCTGGAAGCAACGACTGGCGCCAAGATTTCAGTCGGTGCGCCCTTCTTTAATGCGACCTTCGGCCTGATGATGATCCCGCTTTTGCTGGCCGTGCCGTTCGGCCCGCTTCTGGCATGGAAGCGCGGGGACTTGTACGGAGCGATACAGCGCCTTTATGTAGCCTTTGGCGTCACGCTGTTTGTCGTCGCTGTCTGCTACGCATTCCTCTATGGGGCGAATGCGCTGGCTCCACTTGGCATTGGGCTAGCGGTTTGGGTGATGGTTGGCGCTCTTGCGGAAATCCAGTTGCGGATCGGTCTCTTCAAATTGCCGCTCGGCACCTCTCTTTCTCGTCTCAAAGGGCTTCCCAGAACGGTATGGGGGACGGCATTCGGCCATTTCGGTTTGGGCATGACGGTACTTGGGCTGATTGTTGCCAGCACCTATCAGACGGAAAACATTCTTGTCATGAAGCCCGGCGACAAAACCAGCCTTTCAGGCTACGAGTTTGAGTTTACCGGATTCAAACAAAGTGCTGCTTTCAACTATGCCGATCTTGCAGGCACCTTCATCGTGACTAAGTCGGGCAAACAAGTCGCAGAACTGCATCCGGTCAAGAGGGTCTACACATCCCACAACATGCCGACGACCGAAACGGCAATTCACACCATTTGGGGGGTGACGCAGCTTTACATGTCACTTGGCGATCAGCAGGACAGTGGTGGCATTGCTGTCCGGATCTATTACAAACCATGGGTGACCTTCATCTGGCTGGGCACTTTGGTGATGTTCCTGGGTGGGGCCGTTTCACTATCCGACAGACGTCTTCGGATTGGCGCACCGGCTCGCAAGGGTCGGGCCAGAGAAGCCGCAGGCAACGCCTGAGTGCGCGAACGAAAGGGATTGCTCCAACATGAAGTCTCTCAACCTGTCTCGCCTGTTGGCTTCTTTGCTTGTTGCCATTTCGCTGATAGCGCCTGTTGCATCAAGCTACGCGGTTACTCCGGATGAAATGCTTGATGACCCGGTGCTTGAACAAAGAGCCCGTGACATATCTACTGGACTTCGCTGCCTTGTGTGTCAGAACCAGTCCATTGACGATTCCGATGCGCCGCTCGCTCACGATTTGCGTGTTCTGGTTCGTGAGCGTCTTGAGGCTGGCGATAGTGACGGTGAGGTAAAGGATTTTCTTGTCAGCCGCTATGGCGAATTCGTCCTGCTCAAACCGACCTTTTCAGCCAAGAACCTTATCCTATGGCTGTTTGGCCCGCTGGTTCTCTTGCTGGGCGTGATTGTCGTTCTGCGGCTCTATCGCAAGAACAAGCTTGCGGCTGCTCGTGCAAAAAGGGCAGGAAGCGACAGCCTGAGCGAAGAAGAGCAAGCACGCCTCAAGAAAATATTATTTGAAGAGAGCAACAACTGACTGGCAAAGCAGGCCATCACGCCTACATTGAGGATCTTCCGGTGAGCAGGTCGCTCTTCAGGATCCGATAGAGGAAATGGGGCAAAGAGATGGTCAGGAAACAGCATTCTACCCAACAGTTGAGCTTTGAAGGGTCCTTAGGGGATGAGCTTCAGGCCAGACTGGATCTGCCCTCGGGTCCCATCAGAGCGACAGCGATTTTCGCTCACTGCTTTACCTGTTCAAAAGACATCTTTGCCGCCAGACAGATTGCCTCCGGTCTTGCTGCCCGCGGATTTGCCGTGTTGCGTTTCGATTTTACCGGTCTTGGAACATCCGAAGGCGACTTTGTCGATACCAACTTTTCCTCCAACATTGCAGATCTCGTCCGCGCCTCGGATATGCTGCGCGAAGCAATAGCGGGGCCGAGCCTCCTTGTCGGGCATTCACTCGGAGGAGCTGCGGTATTGACAGCAGCGGCAGATATTCCCGAAGCCGAGGCGGTTGCCACGATCGGAGCGCCCTCCGATGCGAGCCATGTTCAGCATAACTTTTCCTGCCATCTCGATGAAATCCGTGAAAGCGGCAAGGCTGATGTCAGTCTCGCGGGGCGTCCCTTCACGATCAAGAAACAGTTTCTGGAAGACCTTGAGCGCCATAGTCTGACGGAGCGTGTCGCAACGATGAAGAAGGCGCTGATGGTTCTGCATTCGCCGCTCGATGAGACTGTGGGTATCGACAATGCCTCCGAGATTTTCCTTGCAGCGAAGCATCCCAAAAGCTTCGTCTCTCTCGATACTGCCGATCACCTTCTCACCGGTAAGGAAGATGCAATCTACGCGGCTGAGGTCATCGCCGCTTGGGCCAGTCGTTTCGTAAAGGCCGCTGGTGAGCCTGAGGAAGATATTCCGGAAGGCGCGCTCGTTGCCGAAACCGGCCTTGGAAAATTCCAGAACCATGTTCGGATTGGCCATTATCGGCTGATTGCCGATGAGCCGACCTCTGTTGGCGGTTTGGACAGCGGCCCGTCACCCTACGACTATCTTGCCACCGCCCTTGGTGCCTGCACGACCATGACGCTGCGCATGTATGCCGATCTCAAAAAACTGCCCGTTGATCACATCGCGACGGAAGTGTGTCACAGCAAAATCCATGGCGATGACTGTGCAGCCTGTACTGCTGACGAGATCGAGAGCAAGGCCAATTCCAAGGGCAGAATTGATCATTTCGAGCGTTTCATCACACTCGAAGGGGATTTGACCGAAGAGCAGAAACAGGCTCTCTTGCGCATCGCGGACAACTGTCCGGTGCACCAGACACTGGAGCACGGAAGCAAAGTCGTTACCAAACTCGTGGAATAGGTTTGCGCTCCCTTCCCAATGACGCCATCCCATGCTAGGACGCGACCCTCGCACCCGACCGGATTGCCGGGCGGGTGCTTTGTTGTTTGTAAGGCGGGGATGAAGAGCATGAAGACCAAAGCTTGTTGTGGACTTGATTTCGGCACTTCCAACTCAACTCTCGGCCTCGTCGAAGATGGTCGCCCCAGGTTGGTCAAGCTCGAGGGCGAGGAAGTCACGCTGCCATCGACTCTTTTCTTTGATTTTGAGGAAAACAGCACCCATTTCGGCCGCGATGCAATCACGACCTACATGGAGGGTGGCGAAGGGCGCATGATGAGAGCGCTCAAGTCGATCCTTGGCTCTCCGACCATCCATGAGACGACCATGATCGGCAGGGAGCGCAAGCCCTTCACGGCGGTGCTTGGTCTTTTCCTGTCCCATATGAAGCGTACCGCCGAAGCCGAGATAGGGGCTTCGGTCAGCCGTGTCGTGATGGGGCGTCCTGTCCACTTCGTCGATTACAATCCCGATGCTGACCGCGAAGCGGAGGAGACGCTGCGCGCCATTGCTTCGGACGCTGGCTTTTCTGACATCGAATTCGAGTTTGAGCCAGTGGCCGCTGCCCGCGACTATCAGCAGACGGTGAACAGCGAAGAGACGGCCCTGATCATCGATATCGGCGGTGGTACCTCTGACTTCACGATCCTTAAGGTTTCTCCCAAAAACGAAACCACCGGCGCGGACAGCCGGGACGCGATCCTTGCTAACACCGGTGTTCATGTCGGCGGGACGGACTTTGATCGCTGGCTCTCTCTGGCGCGCGTCATGCCGTTGTTGGGGTATCAAAGCCCGATGATCAAGAAAGGCCGTCTCATGCCTGTCGGCTTCTATCATGATCTCGCGACCTGGCAGAAAATCAACTTCCTCTACGACCACAAGACACAAGCAGATCTGCGCTATCTTCGCCGTGAGGCAACCAAACCGCACCTGCTCGACAGGTTGCTTCACCTGCTGGAGCTCCGCGAGGGCCATCGTCTGGCACTGGGTGTCGAGACCAGCAAGGTTGCCCTGTCCGAGCTGGATCAAACGGCGCTTTCTCTCGACTTCATCGAAAAGGGCCTTTCCGCCGAAATGACCAGACAGCATCTGGTTGAAGCGCTGGAAGATGGCACGGAGCGGGTTCGAAAAACCATTGCCGAAGGTCTTCAAACGGCTGGTCTTGAGGGTGATGATATCACGGTTGTTTTCCTCACCGGTGGATCGACCAAGGTGCCCTACATTCGCAAGAGCCTTACCGACATGGTGCCCAAGGCTCGCATAGTCGACGGGGACGCATTCGGGTCTGTCGGGGTCGGGCTGGCTCTGGAAGCTCAGAGGCGATTTGGGTGAATGTTCAACGCTCTGGCCGGTAAGGATTGTGGCAAAAGCGTGCCGAAATCGACCGCAAATCGTCTTATTCCGCATAATTGCTGAATTAATTGATTTTCAAATCCTAGATAAGTCATTGAAAATTAATTGGAAAATATACCTCCCTAACATTACGCAAGTTTAATTGAAATGCCTCGCCTCTGGCCCATTTTGCCCCATATAAAAGAAGCAAGGAGATTGATGATCAGATTGCGCGACACAGTCTGATCTGATCCATTCGCGACATGAGGCGCGATAACTGATTTGAACTGACCTTCACAAGGCCTCTCCCCGGATATTCAGAGCGGCGAGGCAGAGAATGAGCGGAGACACGTTGATGACAAAGCTGAACCTGAAAAAAGCACCAGTGAAAGCAACCCTGCTTGCGTCTGTCCTGACCGTAGGCGTCGTAGCCGGTGCTACTGTTCCCACCCTTCTGACCGGCGAGCCATCCGCCAAGGCGGCCCCGGTGCAGGTAACCACACCGGCGGCGCCCGTTGATTTCAGCGGAGTTGTGCAGGCCGTCAAACATGCCGTGGTTTCCGTGCAGGTGAAAACCCAGATTGACAGCCCGAACCAGAATTTCACTTTCCCCGGTTTCCCTGAATTCCGCGACCTGCCGAAAGATCACCCGTTCAATCGTTTCTTCCGCCGCTTCGGAGAAGAGGAAGAAGGAGACCAGAAACAGGCCCCAGCGCGCCCGCGCTTTGCACAGTCTCAGGGCTCCGGCTTCTTTATCTCTGAAGATGGTCTTGTCGTGACCAATCATCACGTTGTCGACAACGGCACCGAATTCAAACTGGTCATGGATGACGGCACCGAGCTGGATGCGGAACTTGTAGGCTCTGACGAGCGCTCCGACCTTGCCTTGCTGCGCGTGAAGGATGCCAAACAGAAGTTCCAGTATGTGAAGTTCGCCGATGAGCTTCCTGCCGTTGGCTCATGGGTGCTCGCTGTGGGCAACCCGTTCGGCCTCGGTGGTACCGTGACCGCCGGCATCATCTCGGCCCATGGTCGTGACATCAATGCCCAGAATTACGAGAGCTTCATTCAGATCGACGCCGCCGTCAACAAGGGCAACTCGGGCGGCCCGACCTTCAACCTCAAGGGTGAAGTGATCGGTGTGAACACCGCCATCTTCTCGCCGTCCGGCGGCAACGTGGGTATTGCCTTCGCGATCCCGTCTGAAGTTGCTAAAGATGTGATTTCCGATCTCAAGAATGGTGGCAAAGTCAAGCGCGGCTGGCTTGGCGTTCATATCCAGAACGTCAGCGAAGATATTGCCGACAGCCTTGGCCTGACGGAAGCGTCCGGTGCTATGGTCACTCACACCGACGAAAGCGCTCCTGCCTTCAAGGCCGGTGTTGAAGTCGGCGACGTCATCCTTGCTGTTGATGGCAACGAAGTGAAGAACACCCGCGAGCTTGCAAGAGCCATCGGGCGCACCGATCCGGAATCCGACGTTGAACTGACCATCTGGCGCGATGGCAAGGAAATCAAGCTGACGGTCAACCTTGGTCTCTTCCCCGATCAGGTGAGCGACAATGGCCAGACCCAGCCGACCCCAGCACAGCCAGCCAAACCAGCCAGCGTGCAGGAATTCGGGTTTGAACTGCAGCCTGCTCAGGAAGAAGAGGGCGTCGAGATCGTCGAGATTTCTCCTGATGGGGTTGCTGCCGAAAAGGGCCTGTCCCGTGGCGACATCATCCTCGAGGCAGGTGGCAAGAAAATCACCAGTGTTGAAGAGTTCGAGAAACAGATCTCCGAAGCCAAGAACAGCAGCCGGAGAACCCTGCTTCTGCAGCTCAAGCGTCAGAGCAACATCCAGTTCGTGGCCCTGCCGCTCAACAAATCCTGATACGTGGGCCTGAAAAGCGCCCCTCTCTCACACTCAAGGGGGCGCTTCACAAGACCGAAAGGTAAAAGAGGGACCAATCGGCCCCTCTTTTTCTCCTTCTGCGGGTGCAAGTCTGTGACTACATGAAGGTATTCATGGAAACTAGGGACGATGGCCTTTGCAGCGGGACAAAGACCGCTATAATCGCAGAGCCACACGGGAGGAAAGCCTGACGTGCAAAAGGTCTGACCAGAGACCAAGGCTTGGAAGAGGCATGAAATGCGTATTTTGATTATCGAGGACGACATAGAAGCGGCAAGCTATCTGATCAAGGGATTGAAGGAAGCTGGCCACGTTTGCGATCATGCTGCCGATGGCGATGAAGGATATCAGAAGGCGTCCGATGGAGGCTTTGACATCCTGATTGTGGACAGAATGCTGCCCAAGCGGGACGGTCTTTCCATCATCGAGTCTCGCCGCTCGGAAGGGGATGAAACCCCGGTGCTGATCCTCTCGGCACTCGGAGAGGTCGATGATCGCGTAACTGGCCTGCGTGCCGGTGGAGACGACTATCTCACCAAGCCATACGCATTTTCAGAACTCCTCGCCCGCATCGAAGTCATGGCGCGTCGGCGCAGTCCGAGCGAAGTGGAGACCATGTATCGGCTCGCGGATCTCGAACTCGACCGTCTGTCTCATACAGTTAAACGCGCCGGACAGACCATCCTGTTGCAGCCGCGCGAATTCCGCCTTCTCGAATATCTGATGAAGAACGCCGGTCAGGTCGTGACGCGGACCATGTTGCTCGAGAATGTCTGGGACTATCATTTCGATCCCCAGACAAACGTCATCGACGTGCATATTTCCCGGCTGAGATCGAAGATCGACAAGGGTTTTGACCCCGCGCTGCTGCAGACTGTGCGCGGCTCCGGCTACAGCCTTCGGGTGCCCGACTAAGGCCATTCAGGAAATGTGTCTCACTGTCCGAGCTTGAATGGAAAGTACGAATTCGTATGGCGATGGGATCGATCAACAAGACGATGCGGACAACGGCGTTCAAGCTGTCCGCAATCTATTTGATCATTTTTACCATCTTCGCCACCTTCCTCATTGTCTATATCTCGCTCAATACCCAGATCCTGATGACCCGGCAACTCAACTCCACCATTGATGCGGAGGTGAGGGGGCTGGTGGAGCAATATCGCTCAAGCGGCTTGCCGGGCATGGTCAAGGTGATCGGAGATCGTTCCAATCGTCCCGGAGCGAGCCTCTATCTGGTGACGGATTTCCGCGGCCATTATGTCGCTGGCAACGTCGCAGCCCTGCCGGAATGGGTGCTCGACAAGCGCGGTGCGGTCGAACAATCCGTCCCCTATCAGCGTCTGGGCGACACCACCAGAGCCGAATATAACGCTGTTGTCAGCGTTTATGAAATCTTCGGAGGCTATCGTTTGCTCGTCGGTCGCGATGTTGGTGAGCGGGAGCTGTTCCGCAAGGTCGTCGAACAGGCCTTCATCGTCTCCGCGATCCTGATGATTGTTCTCGCCATGCTTGCCTGGTTCTTTGTCTCGCGCAAGGTTCTGAAGCGCATCGACATGATTACCGAGGCCTCACGGCACATCATGCGCGGCCAGCTCGACGAGCGCCTGCCGGTGACGCAAGCCGGAGACGAATTCGATCGCCTGTCCGAGAGCCTCAACACCATGCTGTCGCGTATCGAGGCGCTGATGCAGGGGCTGAAGGAAGTCTCCGACAACATCGCCCACGACCTCAAGACGCCTCTCACGCGCCTCAGGAACCGCGTCGAGCTCACCCTAGCCTCTGAGAGCGCCGACAAGGAAAGCTACCGTCAGGCGCTGGAACAGACGCTTGAGGAATCCGAGACGCTGATCCGCACCTTTGATGCGCTGTTGAGGATCGCGCGTGTCGAGGCCAAATCGACCCAGATCGAAAAGGCCCCGCTCGACATCGGCCTGATTGCCGCCGATATGGCCGAACTCTACGAGCCGGTGGCCGAGGACGAGGGAGCGCTTCTGACGTGGGACGCTGCGTCCGGCTTCATGATCTCCGGCAACAGGGAGCTGATCTCTCAAGCCGTCGCCAACCTCATCGACAATGCACTCAAATATGCTGTCCGCCATGTCGCCGCCCAGCGTGAGGCGGCTGAAGGGACTGGCGAGCTGCCAGAACAGGCCCGCATTCACGTCGAGGTCGCCCGGGCGAAGGATGAGCACGCAAAGGATCCTGAGATGGCTCCTATCATCTTGACCGTCTCGGACAACGGGCCGGGGGTGGCCAAAGAAGATCGCGCCCGCGTTCTGCAACGGTTTGTGCGCCTCGACAAGAGCCGGACCCAACCGGGCTCCGGTCTTGGTCTCAGCCTCGTCAACGCTGTCGCCAATCTGCACGATGCTCGTATTGAGCTCGGCGACAATGAACCGGGTCTCATCTTTTCCATTCGCTTTCCTGCTCTGGTCCGAGACGAGGAAGCCGATAGTGCTGCGAGCGAGCTTGCGCAAGACTAGTTGAGATGCTACCCGGATCGACACAGGATCAAGGCACAAGGGGAGAGGCATGAGCGAAGCGCCAACAAGCGGGGCAGAAGTCCATTCATTCTGGCAACAGGCGACGAGGCTCCCTCTGCTCAAGGATGCAGACGCGCTGCTTGAACCGCTGATCGAGCGCAGGCAACTCCTTCTCGACAAGGATCCTGATCAGGCATCCGCCATCGCTCTGATTGATGAAGCCTTGCAAAGCCCGGCCCTGAAGGATTTTCTTGCGGCGATCTTTGAAACCTCGACCTATCTCAGTGATCTCCTTGTGAAGGATCTGGTCCGCTTTTGCCGGATTCTGTCAGACGATCCCGTCGAGCATGTTGCAGCTCTTTGCTCCGAGGCTGTCGGCGAGATTCCAGCAAATGAGGCTGCGGTCATGCACGATCTCCGGCTCATCAAGCAGGATGCGGCATTGACGATTGCTCTGGCTGATCTTGCCGGCCTCTGGTCGGTAAAACAGACCACCAACGCCTTGACCCAGATCGCCGATGCCACCCTTCGCGGTGCCTTGCGATTTGCCCTTTCCGATTTCCACCGGCGCAACAAGATCACTCTTCCTCATCCCGACGATCCCGAGCGGGATAGCGGCTATGTAGCTCTTGCCATGGGCAAGCACGGGGCAGGGGAGCTCAACTATTCCTCCGATATCGACCTGATCATCCTCTATGACAGCGAGAATTGCTGCTGCGAGGACAAATGGGAGAAGAGCCGCACCTTCGTCCGCCTGACCCGTCAGGTGGTCAAGATCATGCAGGAACGGACACCGGATGGCTACGTCTTCCGTACCGACCTCCGCCTGCGCCCCGATCCGGGTGCGACGCCGCCCGCCGTTTCCGTTCTTGCTGCTCTCCAATATTACGAGAGCATGGGCCAGAATTGGGAGCGTGCCGCCCTCATCAAGGCGCGCGCCTGCGCCGGGGACATCAAAGTCGGAGAAGGGTTCCTCGATGAGATTGTGCCCTTCATTTGGCGCAAATATTTCGACTATGCCGCGCTCGCTGACGTTCATTCCATCAAGCGTCAGATCAATGCCCACAAGGGCCACGGCAAGATCGCAATCCATGGACACAATGTGAAGCTCGGCCGGGGCGGCATTCGCGAGATCGAGTTCTTCGTCCAGACCCAGCAGCTGATCGCCGGGGGGCGCAATCCGCAATTACGGGGCCGGGAGACCATCCCGATGCTCTCCGAACTTGTGGACCTTACGTGGATCGAGCCTGTCGCGAGAGACGAACTCAGCGAAGCCTATATGTTCCTGCGCAAGGTCGAGCACTGCATCCAGATGCAGCGCGACGAGCAGACGCACAATCTTCCGAACAGTGACGAAGGCCTTGCCGAGATTGGCCGCATGATGGGATATGCTGATCTTCAGGACTTCAAGACCAATCTGCGCCAGCGTCTGGAATGCGTGCAGGAGCATTATGTCAATCTCTTCAAGGAAGAGCAGGAGCTCGGCGCGGAGAGCGGAGGCAACTTGGTCTTTACAGGTGAGGACGACGATCCCGAAACCTTAGAGACATTGGCGCGCATGGGCTTCCAGCAGCCAGCCGAAGTTACCAAGGCGATCCGCAGCTGGCACTTTGGTCGCTATCCTGCCACTAGGTCCACAAAGGCGCGAGAGCGGCTGACCGAATTTACACCTGCCTTGCTGAAAGCGCTTGGCAATACCGACAATGCGGACTCTGCCTTCAACGCCTTCAACAGCTTCCTCGCCGCCCTGCCTTCAGGCGTGCAGGTCTTCTCCCTGCTGCGCAACAATCCGCAGCTCCTGGAAATCCTCACCGTGGTGCTCGGAGCCTCCCCAAGGCTCGCCCAGATCGTGGCGCGACGCCCCCGGGTGATCGACGCTCTGCTCGATCCGGCTTTCTTCGGAGACATGCTCGAACGCGAGCATCTGGAAGAACAGCTGACACGCAGCCTCAGTGAAGCAACCTGTTATGAGGATGCCCTCGACGCGGCACGCATTTTCGGTCAGGAGCAGATGTTCCTGATCGGTGTCCGCATCTTGATGGGGGCGATTTCTGCGTCGCAGGCGGGCGCAGCCTACGCCAAGTTGGCCGGTGTCATCATCCGCCACATGCTTGATTACAGCACCGAAGAGCTCGAGTTGCGACATGGCAAGCTGCCCGGCGGATCTGTCGTCGTTGTCGCAATGGGAAAACTTGGCGGGCGGGAAATGACCGCGAGTTCCGATCTCGACCTGATCCTGATCTATGATCATGACGAGGACGCCAAGATGTCGGATGGCGACAAGCCGCTCGCTCCGACCCAATATTATGCACGCCTGACCAAGCGCCTGATCACGGCCCTTTCTGTCCCGACCGGGGAGGGGGATCTGTTCGAAGTGGATTTCCGCCTCAGACCCTCCGGTAACTCTGGCCCTCTGGCAACCTCTTTAAGATCCTTCAAGAGCTATCATGCCTCGGACTCCTGGACATGGGAGCACATGGCGCTGTCCCGCGCCCGGATCATCGCAGGTGATGCGGATCTGTCAGGCCGGGTAAGGGCCGAGATCTGTTCGATCCTCTGCCGCCAGCGCGATGCCGAGACGCTGAAGGCCGACGTCGCGGACATGCGGGCGAGGATCGAGAAGGAAAAAGGCTCAACCGACATCTGGAACATCAAGCAGGTCGCAGGTGGGTTGGTGGATGTGGAATTCATCGCTCAGGCGCATCAACTGATCCATGGCCACGCCCATCAGGAGATCCTGCACGCAAATACCGCCGAGTGCCTCCAACTCTGTGTCGATCATGGTCTGATTGAACGAAGGGACGGGGAGATCCTGTTGCCAGCAATCAAACTCTATCACGACCTGACCCAGATCCTGCGTGTCTGTCTGTCCGAAGCCTTCGATCCGGGCACTTCCTCGAAAGGCTTGCGCGATGTTGTGGTAAGGGCTTCAGAGGATCCCAGCATGGACGTCCTGCAAGTCCGTCTCAGGGACTATCAGCGCGACGTGAGGGCTGTTTTCGAGAGGATCATCGGCCCGGTCGAGCCGAGGGCTTCAGTTGCGACTGAAACAACTGAGTGAGCAAAGGCGCACCCATAAAAATGCCCCGGACAATTTGAAACCCTTTAAGGTCCGGGGCCAGTTGCCAGCATATGGAGGCGGCTGCTGTTGCCCATTGGGAGCTGGTGTCCGCATGGGCGCCTCCTCGGGAGAAGTCTGGATGTTGCCACCCAAAAACACTTGCATCAGATAGCCACTGGAGAGCACCAAACAGGTTGTGCATCTGTCGCAATTGTCTTGATCATAGTGCCTGCGATTCGGCGATCCGACCTTGCTATTTGTCAAACCGCACTCCTAGAAACTGAGAGGCTAAAGCACCGGCTTTGCCTTCGATCAGCCTGCAGCCCGCTCAAGATGCCACGCCGTAGCATGCATGGGCATCTTGATCGTCACGCTGGTCCCCTGACCAATGCGAGAGCGGATCTTCATCGTACCACCGGACATCTGAACGATGGTCCGGGCGATCGCGAGGCCGAGGCCGGAGCCCTTGTGGTTCTTCGTGAACTGGTTCTGGACCTGCTCGAACGGCTGGCCAATGCGGTTGAGGGCAGACTGCGGAATGCCAACACCGGAATCGGAGATGGTCAGAATGGCCCATCCATCGCGTTCACAGCCCGTCAGCATGATGTCGCCGCCCTTGGGTGTGAATTTAATGGCATTGTCCATCAGCTTCCCTATCACCTGCTCGAGCATGTAAGGGTCTGCAAAAACGGACAGATTTTCAGGTAGCTTGTCGTGCACCGTCAGGTTTCTGGCGTCTGCCCGCTCCTTGATGCCCTGATCCGAGATCGTCTTGATGATCTCGACAAGGTCGGTATCTTTCGGCTTCAGTTCCAGCTCGCCATCTTCAAGACGGGACATGTCGAGGATGTCGTTGATCAGATGGAGCAGGTAGGAGCCGCTGCGATGAATGTCCGAGGAATAGTCCCGGTATTTGTCGGTTTTGTGCGCGCCGAAGATTTCCTGTTTCATCACTTCCGAGAAGCCAATGATTGCATTGAGCGGCGTGCGGAACTCGTGGGAAATGTTTGCGAGGAACTGGGATTTTGCCCTGTTGGCCGCTTCCGCGTTGTCCTTTTCCTTGGCATATTTCTCTGTGAGTTCAACAAGTTGCTGAGCCTGAGTTTCAAGGGTTTGACGCGATTTGCGCAAGTCGGTGACGCTGGCGATCAGCTCCTGCTCGCTTTCGATCAGCCGCTGCTCCTGAACCTTCAGTCTCGAAATGTCGGTACCCACGGATACAAAGCCGCCATCCCGCGTCCGGCGTTCGCTGATCTGGAGCCAGCGTCCGTCAAGGAGCTGAACCTTGTAGGTCCGCGCCTGATTGGGCCAGTCGTTGTCCATGACCGACTGCAGGGAAGGCTCGAACTCGGCGTCGTCTTCATCGACGGCAACAACACGCGGTTGGCCCCGATCCATCAACTCGCTATAGCTCAGACCTGCAATGACCTCATCATCACCGATATTGTGCAGCTGTCTGTAGGGACGATTGCACAAGACGAGACGGCTGTCCTTGTCCCATAACACAAAGGCTTCGGGGATGGTGTCAACCGCGTCGCGCAGGCGGATATCCGCCAACATCTGTTGCTCTTCGCTGGCGATCTGCTGCGTCACATCGATGGCGACGCCCATCAGGTGCAGGCGATTGTTGCGCGAATGGGTCAACTCGCCACGGATCTGGATCCAGACCCAGTGCCCGGCCTCATGACGCAGCCGAAATTGGCGATCGAGCGCAACCTGACCAGAGGCCAAAAGTGCATCCACATGCTGCAGAAGGTTGCCATCTTCGGGATGCAGGCGGTTGTTGATGCTGGCGATGCCGAGCAACTCATCGCGCGGTTCCATGCCCAACAGGTCATACATCGACTTCGACCAGTAGATATGTCCGCTCGACAGATCCCAGTCCCAAAGTCCCGAGCGCGACCGCGCCAGAGAGGTTTCCATGCGCCGGATGGTCGAAGCGTAAATGCTGTCTGCTTCCTGCGCTCTGGCGCCTTGGCTGAAGAAGGCATAGACGATGAGAAGAATGATAGAGCTCATCACCACAAAGACGATCACGTTGCCTGCAACATCCGAGCGCCATTGGCGGAGCATATGGGCCGTATTGCGAATTACGGTCACAGAGCCGCGTCCTCCACCCAGATGATGGACGGTAGCAAGAGCTGCGGTATCATCGCCAAGAGTGATTTCGAACACCCCGGCACTCGACCCGAACGTTGCCAGAGCCTGAGTCCGCCCCAGGAGATCGACAAGCGTTTTGCGCATGTCCTGAGCGGAACGAGGAATGGAAGCGACAATCATGCCGGTGCTGTCGGTCAGATAGATCTGATAATTCTCGGCGAGCTCGATGGAGGGGAGCGCGGCGAACAGCCATTCCTGATATATCAGGGGGCTCGGTGCACTCGCCAGGGGCGTTATCTGTGTCCCGGCCTGATCGGCGTTGACTGCGTCCGAGGGAACCGCTGACGGCTCTGAGGATGGTGGGATGACGGCCTTGGCCGGGTTTCCTGTGGTGATGCGCGTCGCATTCTCACGGCGCAATGCTTCTGCCCGCTCGTTGAAGGCAACAAGCTCGTTGCTCACCTTCTCGGTGACCAGAGCTGCCATCAGCTGGATTTCCTGACCGACGGATTTCTGGATCGCTGCCCGCTCTGCAAACAGCTCGGTTCCGCGCCAGATGCCAACGAGTGCGATAAAAGTCAGGATGACAACCGGGATGATGCGTCTCAACCAAGGTTCCTCTCGCACTCTTTCGAAGTACGAGGGGTCAGCAAGCAAGCGCGCCGGGCCTGAGACGCCTGTGGCTGTCTCACCCTGTTTCGGTCCCAAAAAACCGAATCGTGCTCCCTTGGGCGCGCTGGCTATATCCGCCTGCGTCATACCCTATCCCCTTGGTCTAGTGTTCAAAACTGTACCGGAGGTGTGCCGCATCTCCGAATAATTACATTTGAATCAACTCCGGGTGATTTGTCTAGAGTCGCCAAGGATTTTTTTGGTTAACGACAGATTAACGAGTACCAGATAGCTGTTAACAGAAATTGATTCTGTTAATGAAATCATCATTCCCGTTATTGCAAGCAGCGATTTACAATATCTGCGACGTCTTCTGACAAATTTTCCTGCGCCCCGATTCTGCGCAATTCCCGTTCTGCGCTGGCCTGACGGTCCATTTCCAGCGCGCGCCAGGAGCGGAAATTGTTGGCGAGCCGGGCTGCGGTTTGCGGATTTGTGGCATCCAGTTTGAGAATGATGTCAGCCACCAGCGCAAAGCCCTGTCCGTCCGTCCGGTTGAACTGGATCGCATTGTTCATTGCAAATGAGCCGATGAGGGCGCGGACCCGGTTGGGGTTGGCCATCGAGAAGGAGGGATGGGCCATCAGTTCCTTGACCTTGTCGATGGTTCCGTCCTGAGGGGTGGACGCCTGAAGCGAGAGCCACTTGTCGATGACCAGTGCATCGTCCTTATACTGGCTGTGGAAGTCCCTGAGCAGATCATCGGCAAGCGCCAGGCCATTGCGTGTGATGGCAGCAAGGGCAGCAAACCGATCCGTCATGTTGGTTGCCTCGTGATATTGCTTGGAGGCAAGCTCGCTTCCGGTTTTTTCGTTGCTCGCAATGATCAGATTGAGCAGCGCGTTACGCAGGGCCCTTCGTCCGGCGCTGGTCGCGTCCACCGAGAAAGAGCCGTCGTCACTCAAGCGACCGTAAAGGTCGAGGGCCTGATCATAAAGACTGTCCGCCAGTTCCTTCAGAAGGCCCTGCCTTGCGGCGTGAATGGCGTCCGGATCCACGTCCTTGCCAATCTCCCGTGCAACATCGGACTCGCTGGGCAGTGTGGCGAGCTGCGCCCGGAAGGCATGCTCTAGGCTGTCGTCGCCAATCGAGCCAGAAATGGCCGCGATCAGGTGTTCATCGAGACTGTCCAGATGCGCGTCTGCATCGCCTCTGCGGAGCATGTAGGTGCGCCGGATGAGATGATCCATCAGGATATATTGTGTCGCTTCCCAGCGATTATAGGCATCATCATCATGCTGCATCAAGCAAAGATGATCTTCGCGCGTCAGGTTTGTGCGCAGCCGCACCGGTGCCGAGAAGCCTCTCAGTAAGGAAGGTATGGCATCCTTGGTGACCCCTTCGAACAGGAACTTCTGTTGTCTTTCCTTCAGCTCGACCAGGTCACATGAGCCGTCGCCAATCACATCACCGCTCTTTGCATCAAGGACCCGCGAGAAGGGTGCATTGGTGCCGTCCCGCGCGACGAGACCAAAGCGAACGGGGATATGGAGCAGTTTTTTGTTCGGCTGTCCCGGTGTCGGCAGAGTGGACTGCTCGATGGCTAGCGACATTTGCTTGCGGATCGGATCATAGGCATAGGTCGCAACAAGATCCGGTGTACCCGCCTGTTCATACCAGAGCGAGAATTGCGAAAGGTCGGCCTTGGTCGCGTCGGCAAAAGAAGCGAGGAAATCCTCGATGGTCACGGCCTGACCGTCATGGCGGTCAAAATAGAGGTCGAGTCCCGCCTTGAAGCCTTCCTCTCCGAGGATGACCTTGAGCATGCGGCACAGCTCGGCGCCTTTCTCATAGACCGTCGAGGTATAGAAGTTGTTGATCTCGGAATAGACAGACGGCCGCACCGGATGGGCGAGGGGGCCGCTATCTTCAGGGAACTGGCGCGCGCGCAGTTGAACCACGTCAGCGATGCGTTTGACCGGGCGCGAACGCATGTCGGACGAGAATTCCTGATCGCGATAAACCGTCAGCCCTTCCTTGAGGCACAGCTGGAACCAGTCCCGGCAGGTGATGCGGTTGCCGGTCCAGTTGTGAAAATACTCGTGGGCGATCACGGCCTCAATCAACGCATAGTCGGTATCGGTCGCGGTGCCGGGTTTGGCCAGCACATATTTATCATTGAAGACATTGAGCCCCTTGTTCTCCATTGCGCCCATGTTGAAGTCCGACACGGCGACAATCATGAAGATGTCGAGGTCATATTCCCGACCGAAGACTTCCTCGTCCCAGCGCATTGAGCGCTTCAAGGCATCCATCGCATAGCTGACCCGGTCTTCCTTGCCATGCTCTACATAGATGGCGAGGGCCACATCCCGGCCAGATCGGGTGATGAAATTGTCTTTCAGACACGCCAGATCACCGGCAACCATGGCAAACAGGTAGGAGGGCTTGGGGAAGGGGTCCTGCCAATGGGCATAGTGCCAGCTCTCGCCGGGTGCCGTCCCTTCCGGGGCATCCATCGGCCCTTGGTCTATCAGGTTGCCATTCGCCAGAAGGTTGGGGACGCTGACGGGGGCCTCAATGCGAACGTCATAGCGGCTGAGGATGTCGGGGCGGTCATAGAAATAGGTGATGCGGCGGAAGCCTTCTGCCTCGCACTGGGTGCAGTAGGTGCCGCTCGAGCGATAGAGCCCCATCAGTTGGGTATTAGCGTCCGGCGAAATCTGCGTAACCAGTTCCAGCTCAAACGCGTCCGCTGGCGGGTTGGTCAACGTGAAGAGCTTGCCGGACACCTCGAACGCAGTGTCTTGAAGAGGCTCGCCATCCAAACGGGCCGAAAGGAAGGTCAGATCCTCACCGTCCAACTGAAGGGACGTACCCTGTTCCGTTTGCGAACGTGGCTTGAGTTTCAGGCGTGCCGTGACACGAGTCGCCTTTGGTTCAAGGCGAAATGTCAGATCGACATGTTCGATGGTGAACGGGGTTTCCTGATAGTTCTCCAACCGGACGATGCTTTTGGACTGTGGCATTCTTCTTCTCAACTGTGTTGGTCATTCCTTGCAACGACCCTATCGGGCGTGGGGTCGTTAGCGCAACCTAGATAGAAGACCCACTTTTCATGCCAATTCGGCGACAAAGGGGTCTGGGACGCGAAGGGATATGGATTCTGCAGGTTTTGCAAACTTTACAAGTTTGCTGTGAATTGCCTTGCCCGCATTGCAGCCATGCGTGTCATACGTAAGTATGAGGCTGTTCGCGGTGGGCTGATAAAATTATGCAGCGGATTGTGACGAAAGTCATGCGATTTAAACAATGCTCGTGAATCGCATCATTCAGAATTGGTTAGCTCGAACGGCACGAAGTTTCTGCGATGCGGATTGACGTAGAGCTTCCGGTCAACTGGTGGCAGTGCTCTCTGGTGGCAATTGTGCCGCTCGCAAATGCGACAGGACACGCCGATCTGTTCAATCCCCGTTTCACTTTTCAGGTTGAGCCGATCCGAATAGACGATTTCGTCCGCAAAGGATAGCTCGCATCCCATGCCGATCGCATAGCGCCGGACCGGGGAGTGAAAGCCCGCACCCAGTTTGGTGACGCTCGTCGCGATGCAGAGATAGCGCAATCCGTCAGGCATTTCAGCGGTTTGGACAAGAAATCTCCCCGGTGCTTCAAAGGCTTCATGGACATTCCACAAAGGGCATGCGCCGCCGAAACGGGCAAACTGGAAGCGGGTGGCCGAGTGCCGTTTGGTGACATTTCCGGCCCGGTCGACCCTCAGGAAATAAAACGGAATGCCCCGCGCTCCGGGGCGCTGCATACTCGACAGACGGTGGCCGACCTGCTCGGCCGATGCGCCGAAATGGTGTCGCATGCGGTCGATATCGTGGCGCGTTTCCTTCGCAATCTCCAGAAAACGTCGATAGGGCAGGCAGATAGCCCCTGCAAAATAGTTGGCAAGCCCGATCCGTCCGATAGCCTCAGCGGCCTCTGAGCGAAAGCCTGCCTTCGCCAAGTGGTTGTCGATCAGATCGCCATATTCCATGATCGCGATCTGGTGGGCGAGGAGAAAGCAGAGCGAGGCGGCGTCAAGCGAGGCATTCAGGCTAAGTATCCGACTTTCCGAGTCAAATTGGCGCATGATCTGGTCATTCGCTGGGTGCTCTGAGTAGCGAATGCGAACCTTGTGGCGCTGTTCGAGATAGTCCTGTAGCTGCGTCAACCGGTTGCCATCGAGCATCCCGTGGCGTCGCGCAAGATCCTCTGCTGCCTGATCCAGCTCATCGATATAATTGTCGTGATAGTGGAAATAGTCGCGGACTTCCTCGTAAGGTAGCATTGCCCGCTCTTCGGTCTCCAGATTGTGGGCCGACAGAGCGTCATCGAGCACCATGAGGCGTTCATTGGCGCGTCTATGTGCTTGATGTAGCGTAAGAAACGCCTGCGTTAGCCACGGCGAGTTGGAAGCCGCCATCTTTAGCTCCTGAAGGCCCGGCGTGGTGTCGCGAAACAGCGGATCTGCCAGAGCTTCCTTCATGTCTGCCAGAACGCGGCTCGTGTCTGCCGAAGCCAGATCGCTGAGAGACAGGTTGAACTGGTGGCTCAGCGAGAGCAGAACCGGGGCCGTGAGGGGCCGCTGATTGTTTTCTATCTGATTGAGATAGGAGGTTGAAATCCCGATCCGGTCGGCAAAACTGGATTGGGTCAGGCCATGCGTTTCGCGCAATGTGCGCACCTTTGGGCCGACAAAAAGCTTCTCTGCCAAGGTGACCTTCCGTAAGTTTGCAAGATTTGCAATTTGCAAAAATTTGTTTGCAAAAACTTTCGCAAATTAGCTCAATAAAATCAAGCCGTTCATTGACAATTCTGCGGGTCTGGCATCTTATGCGCTCGGCTACTGGCCAAAAGGCTAGTGTCGGGGGATATGACAGGGAATTCCTGTGGCGAAGGTACTCTTTCCAGCCTTTCCTTTCACCAAAATGTGTGGGGCGGAAGGGCTTTAACCATGACATGTGTCAAAGGCGAAGCACATGTTATGCGGCTAAGGTGAAGGGTGACCTAGGAATTTTACTGAGACTTTTTGGCAGGATGGTCGCTGAAACTTGAGCGTACTCCCATGCTCGGGCGGCGATCAATAGCTGCAGTCTGGAGACGAGGTCTCCTGGTTGAGATTATGGAGGGAACACGCATGCTTTTGTTGGACGACATCGGAGGCGAGTTACGGCGCGGAACGAGTTATCAGGCTGAGCAGGGATCAATGAACTACCGCACGGTTGTTCTTGCCGAGCCTCACCCGGTTTTCACCGAATGCCTCTTGAACTTGCTCGGTATCAAGAGAGAATACACCCCGGTTCTTGATTGTGTCGGACTAGATCAGCTGCTCAGCGCAGCGCCGGACCGCGAGGACACCCTTTTGGTGCTGAACCTCGAAGCGACTGGCAGCCGCGGCTCCGCAGCCCTGACCGATGTTCGCAAGAATTACAAATATGCCCGTCTCATTCTGGTCTGCAATGAAGCTGACGAAGGGCTCGCACATTACGCTCTCGGCAATGGCGCCGATTGGGTTGTTTTCAAAACCGCATCCGTGTCGCAATTGCGCTCCATTTCCCGTCGCATCTGTTCAGGTATGGCCGACGAAGCCGCGATCGAGGAAAGCGAAGCCATTCTGGAACGCTCCACGCTCTATTCCAAACTGGCCAATCTCACGCCTAAGCAGATGACAATCCTGCGTTATCTGCGTGAGGGTCTGCTGAACAAACAGATTGCCTATGAGCTCGGGCTGACAGAGGCAACCGTCAAACATCATATCTCCCTCATCCTCAAAAAGCTCAATTGCTATCGCCGGACACAGGCCGTCGCGATTGCCAACCGGATGATGTGATCTACCGATTGTTGGGTGGAGAAGTCGAAAAGGGCGTGCCGAGCACGCTCTTTTTTTATGCATCAATGGCCGCTTGCTGCTTCAGGTAGTAGTTGTGCATATATGAAACCTTGCACAAAAAGCAGTCGCGGTGGTCAAAACTAGTGCAGGAAATTGGGTGGTCAAGCGCGGCTAAAACGTTAAATTTTAATAGCTATTTACGTTTCCGAAATCTTCATCGACAAGACTGGCACAAAACTTACTACAGTGCTTCTCCCGGAGATGGACATATGCATATTCTTCCCAAGAGACTGTCCACGAAAATACCTGTGATCATGATTGCGTCTGTATCGCTGCTGGTCGCCATTCTGGTATTTTTGGCGGCTTGGATGGGCGGCAACACTTCGATCAGTCTGACGGAAACGGCCTTGCGCAATGCTGCCGAGGGGCGCACCAGCACGGTGACGCTCTATATGGATCAGCTGGATAGTAAAATGAAGGACATGGCGTCACACACTGTGACTGTCGATGCTGCAACAGAATTGTTTGGCGGCTGGAATGTCCTCAAGGACGAGGCTCCTGACATTCTGCGTAAGGTGTTCATCGCTGACAATCCGAATTCCGAAAATGAGCGCTACAAGCTGCTCAAAAGCTCGGATAGCACCAAGATCTACTATGAGAAGGTACATGAAAAGCATCAGCAGCGGATTGAAGAGCTGCTCGCCAGCGGCCTGTTTCGCGATGTGTTGATGGTCGGCAAGACTGGCGACATTTTTTATAGCTATCGCAAGGGTGAGGAGTTTGGGCGCAACATCAAGACCGATGGTGTTCTGAATCCAGAGCTGCAGGTGCAGATCGAGCCGCTGATCAAGGCAGCCAACGAAGACCCTGAGGCCGCTGTCGATATTCGCGGCTTCACCGGCTTCATCAATGTCAACGGTCACATCACCGCCTATATGGTGGCGCCGACTCTCAAATGGGGAAAGATCATCGGCGCCGTTGCATTCGAAGTGGAGACCGCCAAGCTCGCCCAGATCATGGCGAACCGCTCCGGTCTCGGACAGACCGGCAAGCTTGAAGTGATTTCCGCCAATCTCGAACGGGTCGACCTTGCCAACGATACCATTTCCGACCTCGAAGGCTCCCAGCTCGAAATTGCTACGTCTGCTCTTAAGGGGACTGCAAGCTCTGGTGACGTGATGGCGAACGGTGAGAAGTATCGTGCTATCGCTGTGCCGATGAGCGTGCAGGGGACGTCCTGGGCCGTGGTGGCATTGCAGTCTTATAGCGAATTGATGGAGCCGGCGAATGCCTTGACACGCAATCTGCTGATCGTTGGCTCTGTCCTGCTGGTCCTTCTTGGCGGGTTCGGTGTGCTCTTTGTCCGCCGGTCCATCGCGCCGCTGCAGGCTCTGAACACAGGCGTCATGGAAATCGCGCAGGAAAATTACTCGGTCGACCTTCCCGATCAGAACCGCGAGGATGAGATCGGTGAATTGAGCCGCTCCGTTGATGTGCTCCGCAAGAGCGCGCTCGAGCGTCAGCGACTCGAGGCTCAAAGCCACACCCAGCAAAAACATCAGCTGGACAAACAGAAGGCGGTCGAAGCTCTGATCGATCACTTCCGCATGGCGTCGAGCAATCTGCTTGATGACGTGTCCAGCAACATGGATAGCATGAAGAGCACCGCGCAACTGTTGTCTTCCATTGCCGATCAGACCGCGGCCAAGGCTAACTCCTCTGCAGAGGCATCGGAAATTGCCTCCGGTAACGTGCAGACAGTTGCCACGGCAGCAGAAGAGCTCACCGCCTCCATCGAGGAAATCAAGCGTCAGGTGGGCGAGACCTCATCTGTCGTTGATCAGGCAACCGAAGCAACCCGTCACACCACCGAAACCGTCTCGGGCCTGTCTGCCTCCGCGCAGAAGATCGGCGATGTGGTTTCTCTCATTCAGGCCATTGCAGAGCAGACCAACCTGCTTGCTCTCAACGCCACCATCGAAGCGGCACGTGCGGGTGAACATGGCAAGGGCTTTGCTGTCGTGGCCGCCGAAGTGAAAGAACTGGCAAACCAGACCTCCAAGGCGACAGAAGAAATCTCCAGCCAGATCCATGATATCCAGGGAGCCACACAGCTTGCTGTTCAGGCCATCCAGAGCATCGCGGAAACGATGGAGCGGGTGAACCAGTATACCAACACCATCAGCAACGCAGTCGATGAGCAGGGATCGGCCACCTTCGAGATCAGTCGCAACGTTGCCGAGGCCGCGAATGGCACTCAGGCTGTTGCCGGCAACATGTCGGATCTGTCCGCCGCAGTCGCAGAGACCACTCAGTCAGTGGCTCAGGTGGAGCAGGATTCCCTCGATGTTGCCCGCCAGACCTCGCAGCTGCGCGAGGAAGTGGATCAATTCCTCAAAAGCGTTGCCAATGCCTAGGCATGTTGACGTTGAGAAAGACAGAAACGAGGGCCCTTACGGGGCCCTTTTTCGTATCCGCACTCTTTGAGATGAGTCGCGACGAGGGAAACTGCTGCTTTGTTTCAGTCTGGAAACAAGAATTATGATCAGACAAATAAGTAGAAACATTTATATAAAACAGCGGATGTCACAGTTTTCAATATCGTAGTGTGCGAAATTATATATCGTTTACCAATCTCTAAAGACTTTCTCGAATAATTTCCTACAACTTTGAGGAGGTTCAAGAAACCGCATGAGCATACTGCCCAAAAGACTTTCGACCAAAATCCCCGTGTTGATGGTCCTGTCCGTTATAGTCATGGTTGCACTATTCGTTTCCGTGGCTTCCTGGATCGGCGGCAACATTTCAGTTTCTCTGACTGAAACAGCCCTGATCAATGGTGCCAAAGGCCGTACTAGTACCGCGTCGGTCTATATGGAACAATTGCAGGAGAAGTTGCTTTCCCTCGCGTCTCATACGGCCGTGGCCGATGCCAGCACTGAACTTCAGAGCGGCTGGAAAACCCTGAAAGATGATGCCGCCGAAACTGTTCGGCGCCTCTATATCGACGAGAACGAGAACACCGAAGAAGAGCGCTTCAAGCTGGAGACCGTCTCGGACATGACGACGGTCTATGCCCGGGCACACGCCAAGCATCAGGAACTGATTGGCAACTTGCTCCGCGGCAGCGCATTTCGGGATTTGATTGCCTTTGATAAGGAAGGAGACATTTACTACTCCTATCGCAAGGGCGACGAGCTCAGCAAGAACCTGACAGATGCGAATGCCCTCCATCCTGCGCTTGTCGCTGCCGCCACTCCGATTGTGGCGATTGCCAAGGACAATCCGGATTCGGAGTTTGATGGCTACAACTTCACCGGATTTATCGAGATCCATGGCCGCATCACCGGCTACATGGTTGCGCCGATGAAGAAGTGGGGGCTGACCCTTGGTGCAGTTGCTCTCGAGATCGATACCTCCAAGCTCTCTGCTCTGATGAGTGACAAGACCGGTCTTGGCAAGACAGGCGCCATTGAACTGGTCTCGGCAGACAACCGCGTCATCAATTTCAATGAGCAGTCCGTTACAGACTTGGATCCGTCCATGGCTGGCCTTATCGGTGGGGCGATGAATGGAGAGGTCGGTGCTGCTGACGTTGATGTTCATGGTGAAAAATACCGTGCCGTTGCTGTGCCCATGAATGCTCTTGGACGTAAATGGGTAGTCGTCGCCGAAGAGGCCTATGATGAACTTCTCGCTCCCTCCAGTCAGTTGACAAACAGCCTGCTGATCCTCGGGCTTGTCATGTTGTTGGTGATGGGTGGCGCCGGCTTCTGGTTCGTTCGCTCTTCTCTGATGCCACTCAGCAAGCTGAACACCAGCGTCATGGAGATCGCTAACCAGAATTATGCGGTTGACCTGTCCGAACAGTCGCGCGAAGACGAAATCGGTGAATTGAGCCGGTCGGTCGAGGTTCTGCGCAACAACGCGCTGGAGCGTCACCGCCTTGAAGATCAGAGCCATCAGGAACAGGCTGAGCGGTCTCGTCGCCAGTCCGCCATTGAGGCGATGATCGAGGACTTCCGCAACAAATCCACCGAATTGCTGAACAATGTTGCAGGCAACATGGAAAGCATGAAGAACACGGCCCAGTTGCTCTCCGAAATCGCCGAGCAGACCGAGTCCAAGGCGAGCACGTCGGCTTCTGCATCCGAAGATGCATCACAGAATGTGCAGACCGTTGCCTCCGCAGCCGAAGAACTGTCCTCCTCCATCGAGGAGATCAAGCGTCAGGTCGAGGAAACCACTCAGGTGGTCTTCAAGGCAACCGAGGCAACCCGGCATACGACCAACACCGTGTCCGGCCTGTCTCATTCAGCCCAGAAGATCGGCGATGTGATTTCGCTCATTCAGGCGATCGCCGAGCAGACCAACCTCCTGGCATTGAACGCTACCATCGAGGCCGCAAGAGCTGGCGAGCATGGCAAGGGCTTTGCTGTCGTGGCTGCTGAAGTCAAGGAACTGGCCAATCAGACGTCCAAGGCGACGGAAGAAATCTCCAGCCAGATTCAGGACATTCAGGGCGCGACCGATCAGGCCGTTCACGCCATTCAGGACATCGCTGACACCATGGAACGGGTGAATGAATACACGCGCTCCATCAGCCATGCCATCGAAGAGCAGGGGGCGGCAACCTACGAGATCAGCCGCAACGTGGCTCAGGCAGCCAACGGCACGCAGGCGGTGGCCGGAAATATGTCCGATCTGTCCGCAGCCGTTGCCGAAACGAGCCAGTCGGTGGATCAGGTCGAGCAGAATTCGCTCGATGTTTCCAGGCAGACCGATCAGCTGCGACATCAGGTCGACAGCTTCCTGCGCAACGTGGCCTCGGCTTGATCCGATCACAACGAACGACACAAGAACAGGGTCCCTTGCGGCCCTGTTTTTTTATGCGCATGGCCCCCTGTGTTCAATGAAAGTGTCAGGCGTATAAAGTCTTGCCCGGTGTTCGGAAATGGGGTAAACCGGTCTCATGACTTACTTTGTAGCAAACATTTCTGATTGGTGGTGGCAGACGCAATAACGGCGGCTGACCCTCTCCCTTTGTTTGATGCAATCAGTATAGAGACCAGGCCGTCGGATTTCCGGCGGCTTTTGTGTATCTAGCAGACATTGCACATGGTTCGTCGGATGAAGGTGGCAGCAGATTAGGAAAGGTTTGGAAGGCCGCAGGCCGATCCATTTCAACGAGGTAAAGATGAGCAACGACACATTTGATCCTGAGAGCGCCAAGATCGATTTCATCCCTGATGAGGATTATATAACCGAGGGTGGCATCGAGATCATTCGCCTTGCAGGCAAGGATGACTTCCGCACTGCCCTCGATGACTGCATGACACGGCTCGACAGCGAGCGGGGCGTGGTCCTGTCGTCAAACTATGAATATCCCGGTCGCTACACCCGTTGGGAACTCGGCTTTGCCAATCCGCCTCTCGTTATCACCGCACGTGGTCGTGCCGTGACGATCGAGGCTCTCAATGATCGCGGCGTTGTGCTGATCCCCGCGCTCCACAAGGCGCTGAAGGACCTGTTCATTCTCAAGAGCTACGAAGCCCACGAGACGAGCATTTCCCTTGAGGTCAAGGAGCCTGAAGGGGTGATCACCGAGGAAGAGCGCAGCCGTGTGCCGAGCGTCTTCTCCATCGTGCGCGAGATCGTCGGGCTGTTCAAATCCGGTCAGGACAGCATTCTGGGGCTTTATGGCGCTTTCGGCTATGATCTCGCCTTCCAGTTCGACGCCATCGAAATGCGCCTGCAGCGCCCCGATGACCAACGTGACATGGTGCTCTATCTGCCCGACGAAATCATCGTTGTCGACCTCTATGCCGAGGAAGCAACCCGCTATCGCTATGACTTCGCCTTCGAGGGCAACACCACCGAAGGCATGGAGCGCGAAGCGACCAAAGATCCCTTCGTGCAAACTGATCGCAACGTTCCCGCCGGAGATCACAAGAAGGGCGAATATGCTGATGTCGCCCGTAAGGCCGTCGAATATTTCAAACGCGGCGATCTGTTCGAATGCGTTCCCGGCCAGACCTTCTATGAGCCGGTCAAAGGTAGCCCGTCCGCCATTTCCCGCCGCCTGCAAAAGGTCAATCCGTCGCCTTACGGCTTCATGATCAACCTCGGCAAACAGGAATATCTGATTGGGGCCAGCCCGGAAATGTTCGTCAAGGTGAGCGACGGCAATCTGGTCGAGACCTGCCCGATTTCAGGAACGATCAAGCGCGGCAACGACCCGATTGAGGACAGCGAGCAGATCCTTAAGCTGCTCAACTCCAAGAAGGACGAGAGCGAGCTGACCATGTGTTCGGACGTCGACCGCAACGACAAGAGTCGCGTCTGCGTGCCCGGCTCGGTGCGCGTCAAGGGCCGCCGCCAGATCGAACTCTACTCCCGACTTATTCATACGGTCGACCATATCGAGGGACGCTTGCGTGAAGGCCTCGACGCCATGGATGCTTTCCTATCTCACGCATGGGCGGTGACCGTCACCGGCGCACCCAAACTCTGGGCCATGGATTTCATCGAAAAGCACGAGAAGTCGCCGCGCGCATGGTATGGTGGGGCCATCGGCGCAATCGGCTTTGATGGCAATATGAACACCGGCCTGACGCTGCGCACCGTCCGGATCAAGGACGGAGTAGCGGAAGTTCGGGCAGGGGCCACCTTGCTCTATGATTCCGATCCTGTTGCAGAAGAGGAAGAAACCGAACTGAAGGCGTCTGCAATGCTCGGCGCGATCCGCGATGCCGCCAAGGAAGACAAGGTCGCCGAACGGCAGGAACCCAAATATCCCGGTCGGGGTGTGAAGATCCTGCTTGTCGACCATCAGGACAGCTTCGTGCATACGCTGGCAAATTACTTCCGCCAGACCGGGGCCGAGGTGGTCACGGTTCGCACGCCTGTTGCTGACGAGGTCTTTGACAAGGTCAATCCGGATCTGATGGTCATGTCCCCGGGACCGGGTTCGCCCCAGCACTTCGGAACCAAGAAAACCATTGCCAAAGCGCGCGAGCGCGGCATTGCCATCTTCGGAGTCTGTCTTGGCCTTCAGGCTCTCGCGGAAGCCTTTGGTGGCTCCCTGCGTCAGCTTCATGTCCCCATGCATGGTAAGCCATCCCGCATTCGCCTGCAAAAGGGACGGCTCTTCAAGGGCTTGACGAGCCCGATCGTGGTTGGCCGATATCATTCTCTGTTCGCCGATCCCTCGACACTGCCCAACGACTTTGATGTCACGGCAGACACCGAAGACGGCGTGATCATGGCCATCGAACATCGGTCAGAGCCGATCTCGGCGGTGCAGTTCCACCCCGAATCCATCATGACCCTTGGCGGCAATGCCGGGATGACGATCATCGAGAATGTCATCGCCTCGACAAAGGCGGCAAAAGCCAAGAAATCCTGAAGTCAGGCACGGCGCGCAAGGGCATAAGTCTTTGCGCGCCGTACCTTTTCTCCACAAGCGCTTGGTGAATCCTCTCATCGCAAGCGACGGGCGCGACAAGTCGTGCTTTTGTCGCTAACATATGCGCACTTTACGAAATTTATCAGCGGAAGATTGGCCTGTTACGCACCCTTGCGTGTCGTCAGGAAAAGTGCCGCACAGTGAGCAGACTGCCAAGTCAATGGTTCGCCGTTTGAATGTGCAGTGAGTGAGTGCTCCATAGTCGGGAATAGGAAGAAGCATGTCTGAGGTCTGGACAATCGCATCAATTAGGCAGGCGCTCGTCAATGGCGACATTTCTTCGGTCGATCTGGTAAGCGCCGCTTTCGGAGAAATCGAGCGCGAGGAAGGTGAGGGGGGGAGGTCCTTCGTTCGAACCTTCAAGAATGCAGCGATAACTCAAGCCGCAGCAACCGACGCTCTGCGCAAGATGAATGTCCCTCAGGGACCGCTTGCCGGTATTCCCATTTCCATCAAGGATCTGCTCAACATCAAGGGCGAGAAGACCTCTGCCGGGTCAAAGGCTCTGGCGTCCATGGCTGAACCTGCCAAGGAAGACGCCGTGATCATCGCCCGTCTACGCGCCGCCGGGGCGATTTTCCTTGGCCACACCAACATGACCGAATTCGCCTATTCGGGCCTTGGCATCAACCCCCATTTCGGAACGCCGCTCAACGTCTGGGATCGCCAGATCGGTCGCGTGCCGGGCGGCTCTTCCGCCGGGGCGGCGATTTCTGTTGTCGAGAATATGGCCGTCGCTGCCATCGGGTCTGATACCGGCGGCTCTGTGCGCATTCCAGCCGCCTTCAACCGCCTTTATGGCTTCAAGCCCAGCTATGGCCGCCATCCGATGAAGGGTGTCTTCACCCTCGGTCGGTCTCTTGACACCATTGGACCGATTGCCAACTCGATCCAGTGTTGCCGCATTCTTGATCACATCATGGCCGGTCTGCCGGTGCCCGATCCCGATGTGCGCTCAATCGCAGGACTGCGCTTCGGCATTCTCGAAACAATCGCTCTGGACGGTCTGGATGTGGAGGTCGCGGCAGGCTTCGTCCGCGCTCTTGAAGCCATTTCAAAGGCCGGAGCGCGTCTTGAGCGCATCAAGGTGGATGCGATCCACCGCTTCAGCGAAATCGCCCAGCTTGGCGGTCTTGTGGGAGCCGAGGCGCATCACGAGCATCGGGCCTTCATGAAAGCCCACGCTCAGGACATGGACCCGCGCGTGGCGAGCCGGATTGCCGCCGCCGCAAGCATCTCGGCTGCGGACTATATCGAAATGCTCGATCTGCAGAAGGACATGCAGGAGCGCACCCATTTGGCGACCCGCAATTATGACGCCATCCTGATGCCGACCGTTGCGATGATCCCGCCCGAAATCAAGCCTCTGCTCGCATCAGACGAGGTCTATCGCGAGGCCAACGTCAAGTCTCTGCGCAACACCTCAATCGGAAACGTCCTTGGACGGCCCTGTGCAACCATTCCAATCGGTCCGGCAGACAGCGCACCCATCGGATTGATGATCATGGGTGAGAAGAACGCGGACGAGCAGGTTCTCAATATATCAGAAGCGATTGATAACACCTTGAGGGGGAGGGCCATCTCCTGATCGGCCTGCTACCCGGCGCACTAGCGACTAGATATAAAGTATAATAGTCACGGTCGAGCAAATGGATCTAACCACTCTTTGGCTCAATTCAATCGATTTTCGGCGCAAATCTCTCAAGATTGTCCTCGAGTCGAAGGGGCGTTGACTGTGTTCTGGGGCGTTGAGAAAGTTTTGCGTGGCAATCAGAACGATTATCCACAAGAAAAGCTCTTGCGGGTTTTGTGTTCAAAATATGCGCCAATGATAGAATTGTTCATATCCGCGGGGCAGAAAGCCATTTATGAGCAATGGACTTGCTTTATGTGGCAGTTTCTTTCTGGTTGTGGCGCGTGGCCAGCAAAGCTGCGTCCGAACATTTACGCATAGCCGCTATATACTTGCGCATTTGGCGGATCTCCGTTAACCATCCGCTATCTGTGGTATGGGATTTTGCCTGCATGGATAACACAGATCGAACATTGCTGAACCTGCTGCAACGGGATGGCCGAAGACCAAGTGCAGATCTTGCCAAGGAAATCGGGCTATCAGTCTCCGCAACAAATGAGCGTGTCCGCAAGCTGATCGACTCAGGCCTCGTCAAGACCATCGAGGCAATTGTCGATCCGGTGCGCTCGGGATTTGGGGTCACTGCATTCATCTTTGTCGATCTGGACTATTCATCCAGCGAGGATGCGTTTGTTTCACAGGTCAAGGCCTGTAGTGAAGTCCTCGAAATGCATCATGTCACGGGAACGCATTCCTATCTGCTGAAAGTGCGCGAGCGCACCAATGAAGCCTTGAATGAGTTCATGAACAAGTCCGTGAAATGCCTGCCGGGTGTGCGATCAACCGAAACACTGATCGCCCTCAGTACAGAAAAAGAGACTTTGAATTTGCCGTTGTGATGGCTGCCCTTGCGGGCGAGCGATGCGGCAAAGAAGGGCGGGTAGAGGAAAGAGCGACCAGTCCCCCACTTGGTGTCGCCGCCTTCTAAAGGTTGCCTCTACACGTAGGGCCCCACGGCCCGAACATGCAAATCAGCTGAGATTTGCATGCTGGTCGTCGTTGTCCCCCACAGCGGCGACCAGCGCTGGGACTGGATTTCCTTCTCTTCGAGCCCTAAGGTCTACCGCATGCCCTGCGAACTAGCGCTCAGAGAGCATGGCTTTCAGGGCGTGGTAGGATGCTTTAGGGGTGCGTTTCAGACTGTCAAAATCCACATGGACAAGCCCGAAGCGTTTGTCATAGCCGAGCGCCCATTCAAAATTATCCATCAAAGACCAGACAAAATAGGCCTTGAGCGGGATGCCCTTCTCGATGGCGGCCAAAGCCTGTTTGAAATGGGCGTCGAGATAGGCGATCCGCTCCTGATCATCGACCGTGCCATTGATCAACTGGTCCTTGTTGGCAAGGCCATTCTCGGTGATTGCGAGGGGTAATTCGCCGGTGTAGTTGTCCCGGATCCATTCGAGCAGTGCGCCAAGGCCTTCCGGGTAGACCTCCCAATCCATTTCTGTTCTGGGCAAAGCGCCCTTGTTGCCCAACTGAACCGGCAAAACATCCCCCGGCTGAGTATCTCCTTCAGAGATGAGAGCGCGGGTGTAATAGTTGATGCCCATCCAGTCGATCGGAGCGGATATCGAGGCCATGTCTTCCTGCCATCCGTTCGGCATGTGGGGCTCGATCAGGTCCAGCACGTCGGCGGCATATTCCCCTTTGGTGATGCCTCCGAGGAACCAGCGGTTATAGATGCCTTCTGCGATTTTTGCCGCCTTGATCGAACCGGGCTTGTCATCAAGCGGGCTGATATGCTCGAAGTTCAGCACAATGCCGAGATTTTCCAGCCCCATCGCACGCATGGCAGACAGAGCCTTGCCGTGCGCGACCGGAACATGATGGGCAACACG
The DNA here is from genome assembly GCF_963662805.1 of uncultured Cohaesibacter sp. Lineage (NCBI taxonomy): Bacteria > Pseudomonadati > Pseudomonadota > Alphaproteobacteria > Hyphomicrobiales > Cohaesibacteraceae > Cohaesibacter > uncultured Cohaesibacter sp. The sequence goes on along the minus strand of NZ_OY759852.1, from coordinate 185,095 downwards.
GCTTGAGGCCCGGATGTCACGCAATCCCGGAGCGTGCGCGCCATAATAATGGCTGTACCATGTAATGCACCATGGCTCGTTGAAGGTGGCGATGCTGGCAAGCCTGTCGCCAAGTCTCTTGGTGACCACCTGAGCATAGTCGGCATAAAGGTCGGTGACGTCCCGGTTGCGCCAGCCTCCGATGCTTTCAAGAGCGCTCGGCATTTCCCAGTGATAGAGCGTCAGGTGAGGGGCGATCCCGCGCTCCAGCATGCCGTCGACCAGCTTGTCGTAGAAATCGAGCCCTTCCTGATTGACAGGTCCCCGACCCTCCGGAAGCACACGCGCCCAGGAGGTGGAGAAACGATAAGCCTTCAGACCCGCATCACGAACCAGATCCAGATCCCCTTGCCATCGATGGTAGTGATCACAGGCGATGGCTCCATTCTCCGAGCGGACCACGTTGCCCGGTGTCGCGGCGAAGGTGTCCCAGTGGCTGGAGCCACAGCCACCAAACGAGCTGCCCTCGATCTGGTAGGCGGACGTCGAGGAGCCGAACACGAAGTCTTCTGGAAACTGCGATCTGGTGGTTGTGAAAGCGGGTTGTCTTGGCAATGCGGGCATGAGTGTCTTTCCGGGGCGAGGCTGCGCCGTCTGGTTGTTGTTTTGGGAAAGGTGAAGATTAGTGCGGACTAACTTGTTCGGCAAGGACCAGTAGATCGACCAACCACAAGGTCGGTTTCCCACAATTCCTGAACCAGTTCGCCATCGGGATTGGCAATGCGATCGAGCAGTATTTCGGCGACGCGCCGTCCTGCATCCTTGATCGATGAGCGGACGGATGTGAACAGCGGAACGCCGGGATATTGCATGAAGGAGAGCTGGTCATCAAAAGTGACGACCGAGACGTCACGACCGACCTGAAGGCCGGATTCCTGAGTTGCTCTGACCACACCCAAGGCCGTCAGCACCGATGATGTCAGAATGGCTGTTGGCATGGGGGATTGTCGTAAGAGCTTCTTGGTGACATCATAGCCGTAGGGCTCGATGAGGTCGGAGGAGAAAATAAGACCCTGATCCACTTCCAGCCCGCGGGCGATGAGGGCGGATTCGTAGCCAATGCGGCGGCGGAAGGCAAAGTCCATTTCCTCTAGGCCGTTGAGCAGGGCAATACGGGTATGTCCCAGGTCGAGGAGGAAGTTCGTGGCTCTCTTGAAGGAGCTGCGGTTGTTCACGTCAAGCCAGCAATAACGATCCCTGAAATCCTCGGTGCGCCCATGCACGACAAAGGGCAGTTTGAGGCTTTCAAGCAATTCGATACGAGGATCATCCTTGAGCGGGCCGTGGACGATGACGCCATCAACACGCCCGGATTTGGCCAGTTCCCTATATGACTTTTCCTGATCTTCTTCGGGAACCACCGAGATCAGCATGTCATAGCCAAATCGCGAATAGGTCTCGCCCGCACCGGCGATGAAGTCGGAAAAGTGCGGGTTGATCATGGAATGGTCTTCATTCTGGGGCACGATATGCCCGACAGTATGTGCGCGCCCCATGGCAAGCCGCTTGGCTGAGGAGGAGGGATGATAGTTATATTTCTGAGCAGCTTCCACAACGCGCAAGCGTGTCTTCTCGCCAACTTCCGGGTAACCGTTGAGGGCACGGCTGACCGTTGTTTGCGACAAATTCAGAATGCTCGACAATTCTTTGAGATTCACAGTCCTCACCCAAAGCTAACATCTGCTCCGTGTTGTTCGGAGCAAATGATTAGTCCAATTGGCTTTTCCGGGCGGCAAGGTTCAGGGCTGGCTGATCGTTGGTCCGGAAATTCCTCCAAAGCCCTATCAAATTCGACCTACATCTTAGACACAAATGAGATTTTACTTCAATCCTGTTTGTCTGTAAAAAATGCAGAGGGGAGGTGATATCTGCATATAGAATAGGCAAAACGCCTCTAAACATACAGGTTTACGGGGGCTGTTGGAAATTCATCCTTGACTCTTGGATGTATCCAAACCAATGTGAAAGTCATTCAAAGCGCTTTGGAGAAAGCGTGGATTTCGTTTAATGCTGATATGATGTGGTGTTCCGCTCACATCCTTGGGAGGTTACAAATGCTCAAAACTTTAATGCTAGGTGTTGCGGCTGCTGCGCTGGCTGTTGGCGGTTTGCAGGCTGCTGAGCTCAAGTTCAAGCCGGGCGAAGATGCCAAATTCAACTGGAAGTCCTATGAGGATTTCAAAGGTGCGGTTGACCTGAGCGGCGAAACCCTCACGATTTCCGGTCCTTGGCTTGGTGCGGACAAAGATCTGTTCATGAGCGTGATCGCATATTTCGAAGAGGCAACCGGTGCCAAGGTTGAATATGCTGGCTCCGATAGCTTTGAACAGCAGATCGTAATCGATACAGGTGCTGGTTCGGCTCCGAATATTGCCGTTTTCCCGCAGCCCGGTCTGGCCGCTGACCTTGCAAGCAAGGGCTTTCTTGTTCCATTGAGCAGTGAAACTGAAGAATGGATGAAAGAAAACTATGCTGCTGGTCAGTCTTGGGTTGATCTTGGATCTTACAAAGACAAAGACGGCGCAAAGAAGTTCTTCGCTTTCTCCTTCAAGGAAGACCTTAAATCCCTCGTATGGTACATTCCTGAAAACTTCGAAGACGGTGGCTACGAAGTTCCCGAAACCATGGAAGATCTGAAGGCTCTGACCGAACAGATCGTTGCTGATGGTGGTACTCCTTGGTGTATCGGTCTGGGTTCTGGCGGTGCTACCGGCTGGCCTGCAACCGACTGGGTGGAAGACATGATGCTGCGCACAGCATCTCCTGAAACCTATGACAAATGGGTCACCAACGAAATTCCGTTTGATGATCCTGCTGTCGTGACTGCAATCGAAGAATTCGGCTGGTTCGCTCGCAACGACAAGTTCGTTGATGGTGGTGCTGGTGCTGTTGCAACCACCGACTTCCGTGACAGCCCCAAAGGCCTCTTTGCATCTCCGCCAAAATGCTACATGCACAAAATGGCCAGCTTCATCCCGAGCTTCTTCCCTGAAGGAACTGAGCTGGGTGTTGATGCCGACTTCTTCTATTTCCCAGCCTATGCAGGCAAAGATCTCGGCAAACCGGTTCTGGGTGCGGGCACCCTGTTCGGTATCACCAAAGACTCCAAGGCAGCCGAAGCTTTCATCGACTTCCTGAAAACCCCGATTGCACACGAAGTCTGGATGGCTCAGTCCGGTTTGCTGACCGCTCTGAAAACGGCCAATCTGGATGCATATGCAAACGACACTCTGCGCAAACAGGGTCAGATCCTGCTCAATGCAACCACCTTCCGCTTCGACGGCTCTGACCTGATGCCTGGTAAGATCGGTGCAGGTTCCTTCTGGACCGGTATGGTTGACTATGCAGGTGGCAAAGATGCCAAGGCTGTTGCTACGGACATCCAGAAAACCTGGGATGCCCTGAAATAGAGCTCAAACAGCAATTGCCCGGCACATCTGCTGAGCGCAATTGATGCTCAATAAAGTCGTCGGCCTCCGGTTGCGGAGGTCGACAAATACCGAAACTGACAGGCCAGACTTCCAGTCGATGGATCGGGAAAGAATGGCCAGACAGAGGCTGCGACCGGGCTTTCCAAGGGCGCCAAAGCCTCCCCATCCGAACCAGTCTCATAAGATTGTTTTACAAGACGGGCAAGTTGCATCATCTTGTAAGGGACTGGTGCAAAGTCGATCCGCTGCAATCATTCTGACGAAGGCAGGGGATCGTTATAAAAAATTTGGGTTGAACCTGATGAAACCGGTCATCCAAAGGGTGGATACTTCCGGCAGGACCGGTTCCTTCAGGAATTCGGCTGAACAAAGGTGGAGCGTGACTAAATGGAGCAACTAGCATCCGCATTCGGAACCGTGATTATCGGGGTTCTGGGCTGCGTAGCCTATTTCTATGGCACGAACTGGCTCCTTGACCGCATATATCCGGCAAATGCCGCGACCGCGGAGCGGGGCATCAAGAATCTGACGCGAGCCCATCAGATCAGACCCTGGCTCTTTCTGGGTCCGGCCCTGTTTGCACTTGGGCTTTATCTGGTCTATCCAGCAGTTGCTTCCATCATTCTGTCATTCTACGACAGCAACAGCGAGAATTTTGTCGGGTTCGACAACTATATCTGGCTCTTCTTTGATGACGGCTTCCGCCAGTCCATGTTCAACAACATGCTCTGGTTGTTGTTCGTGCCTGCCATGTCGACCTTCTTCGGTCTGGTAATCGCCGCCCTCACAGACCGCATCTGGTGGGGCAACATCGCCAAGTCGCTGATCTTCATGCCCATGGCGATCTCCTTCATCGGTGCGTCGATCATCTGGAAGTTCGTCTATGAATATCGCGGCGAGGGCTCGGTCCAGATCGGCCTGCTCAACGCGGTCGTCGAGGTGGTCGGTCTCGAGCCACAGGCCTGGATCACCATTCCCTTCTGGAACAACTTCTTCCTGATGATCATTCTGGTCTGGATCCAGACCGGGTTCGCCATGGTTATTCTGTCCGCTGCTTTGCGCGGTATCCCGGAAGAAACCATCGAAGCGGCGACGATTGATGGCGCAAATGGGGTCCAGATCTTCTTTATGATCATGGTGCCGCAAATCTGGAAAACCATTGCCGTTGTCTGGACCACCATCACCATCACCGTGCTCAAGGTCTTCGATATCGTCTTTGCGATGACAAACGGACAATGGGACACGCAGGTCCTAGCCAACCTCATGTATGACTGGATGTTCCGGGGAGGGGGGGATGCCGGTCGCGGCGCTACCATCGCCGTCATCATCATGCTTCTCGTCGTCCCGATCATGATCTGGAACATTCGTCAGGCCAATTCAGAGAATAGAGGGCACTAATCATGATCTCAGGATCCAACACGAAATCCCCTTTGATGTGGGTGGTGCATCTCTCTGTGGTGCTTCTGGTGCTGCTCTGGACCATTCCCACCATCGGCCTGTTCGTCTCCTCCATTCGAGACAAGGATCAGCTTGCTGTGTCGGGCTGGTGGACGGCGCTGTTCACCAGCGAGCAGAATGAAATCGGACGCTCTGTCGATCCCGATGCTCAGGTTGAGGAGGGCGGCAAATTCGTCCTCAAGGGCAATGTGCTGACGGAAAGTGGCAAGCACGGCAAGGTCACGGCCTTTGGCTGGCGTGCACAGGAACCGGCCGCCTTTCAGCCCGGCGAAGTTGCCGAGCTCAATAAAGGTGTCACCATGACGGTCAATGTGGATGGCACCTACGCCATCGCCGCTGACGAGGAATGGTCTGGCAAACGCGGTCGCCGCATCTTCTTCACCGTTGAGCAGCCCCCGATCTTCACGCTCGACAACTATCGTGAGGTTTTGACGGCAGAAGGCATCGGCAAATCCTTCATCAACTCGGTTACGGTGACGATCCCGTCGACGGTGATCCCGATCCTGATTGCAGCCTTTGCGGCCTATGCCCTTGCGTGGATGCAGTTCCCCGGACGCGCGGTCCTGATCGCGGTTGTTGTCGGCCTGCTCGTCGTGCCGCTGCAGATGTCCCTCATTCCATTGCTCAAGCTGTACAATTCCATCGGCTCGTCTTTCGGAGTGCCTGCAAAAACCTATCTCGGGATCTGGCTGGCGCACACCGGTTTCGGGTTGCCGCTCGCAATCTATCTGTTGCGCAACTATATCTCCGAGTTGCCGCGGGAGATCATCGAGTCCGCCCGGGTTGACGGTGCGAGCCACTTCGATATCTTCCTCAAGATCATCTTGCCTCTTTCTTTCCCGGCATTGGCCTCCTTTGCGATCTTCCAGTTCCTGTGGGTATGGAACGATTTGCTGGTCGCAATGGTTTTCCTCGGGAATGGCGAGGATCAGCTGGTGCTGACAGGGAGGTTGCGCGAGATGCTTGGCTCTCGTGGTGGTAACTGGGAAATCCTGACAGCATCAGCCTTCATCACTATTATCGTCCCGCTGACGGTCTTCTTCACGCTCCAGCGTTATCTGGTGCGCGGCCTGCTGGCCGGGTCTGTCAAAGGTGGTTAGGTCGCTCTGATGCGATCTTTCCTTCAGGAAAATAATCAGCAAAGTGGAAAAAGATATGCTCGAAACAGCAATTGACAAGGAATGGTGGCGCGGTGCGGTGATCTATCAGATCTACCCGCGATCCTATCAAGACAGCAACGCCGATGGCATTGGTGACTTGAATGGTATCACGAGCCGTTTGCCCTACATTGCCTCTCTGGGTGTCGATGCGATCTGGATTTCGCCCTTCTTCACCTCGCCGATGGATGATTTCGGCTATGACGTCTCGGATTATTGCAACGTCGATCCGATGTTCGGTTCGCTCGCCGATTTTGAGAAGCTGGTCTCGGCTGCTCATTATCTCGGCCTGAAGGTCATGATCGACCTTGTGCTCTCCCACACGTCGGATCGCCATCCCTGGTTCGTCGAGAGTCGCAAGGACCAGACCAACCACAAGTCCGACTGGTATGTCTGGGCCGATGCCAAACCCGACGGAACGGTTCCCAACAACTGGCTCTCCATCTTCGGTGGATCGTCCTGGCAGTGGGATAGCCGCCGCAAGCAGTATTATCTGCATAACTTCCTGAAGTCACAGCCGGATCTAAACTTCCACAATCCGGACGTTCAGGACGCGCTGCTCGATGCGACCCGTTTCTGGCTCGACAAGGGCGTAGATGGCTTCCGGCTTGATACCATCAACTTCTACTTCCACAGTGAAAGCCTGAAGGACAACCCTGCACTTCCACCCGAGAAGCAGAGCTACAACACCGCACCAAGCGTCAACCCCTACACTTATCAATCTCACCTCTATGACAAGAGCCAGCCGGAGAACCTCGATTTCCTCAGGCGCTTCCGGGCTCTGCTTGACGAATACCCAGCCGCTGCTGCCGTCGGTGAGGTGGGGGATGATGAACGCGGTCTGCAGATCCTTGCCGATTACACCTCGGGTGGCGACAAGATGCACATGTGCTACGCCTTCGATTTTCTGGGCGGCAATGCACCGACCCCCAATAAGGTCTTCACGGCCTTTAACGCTCTCGAATCCGAAGCCCCCGATGCATGGGCCTGCTGGGCCTTCTCCAACCACGACGTGGTGCGCTACACCTCGCGTTGGCAGGTCGCTCCCGACCTTCAGGATACGGCGAACCGCCTGCACATCGCCCTTCTTCTTTCCATGCGTGGCTCCGCCTGCCTTTATCAGGGCGAAGAACTCGGACTGAAGGAAGCCTATGTGCCCTATGAGGACCTGCAGGATCCCTATGGCATCGAATTCTGGCCGGACTATCCGGGGCGTGACGGCTGCCGCACACCGATGGTCTGGGATTCGAACAGCACATATGCCGGTTTCTCGGAAGTCAGACCATGGCTGCCGATCCCGGAAGATCACATGTTCTCAGCTGTGGCCACCGCCGAGCAGAATGTAACCTCTCTGCTCAATCACTATCGGGCAGTGTTGGCCTTCCGCAAGGTTCATCCAGCCATGCGTAAGGGGACAATCGAGTTTGATCGCACCGATGGTGACGTTCTGACCTTCGTTCGGTCCTATGAGGATGACCACGTTTTCTGCGCCTTCAACCTGTCGCCAGAAACGCGCGAAATTCCGTTCGACTCTTCTGTCATCAAGCCGCTTGACCACAAGCTGGATTTCTACTCCGAAGTGGACAATGACCTGTTGAGGTTGCCTGCCTACGGGGTCTACTTCGGTTCCTATAAAAAGTCATGATCATGCAATCAGACAGTCTTGCAAAAGACGCTCTTAACGGGAGGACAGGATGGCAAGCCTGAAGCTCACCAATATTGAAAAGGCCTATGGCGCTACCAAGGTTCTCAAGAACATCAATCTGGACATCGACCAAGGCGAATTCATCGTCTTTGTCGGGCCTTCAGGATGTGGCAAGTCGACCCTTCTGCGCATGATTGCTGGCCTTGAGAGCATCACCGGTGGTGAGCTTCTCATCGACGGTCAGCGGATGAATGAAGTCCCGCCGTCCAAACGCGGCATCGCCATGGTCTTCCAGACCTACGCGCTCTATCCGCACATGACGGTCTTTGACAACATGGCCTTCGGCATGAAGATCGCCAAGGCCAAGAAGGATGAGATCAAGGACCGGGTTCTCAAGGCTGCAGACATCCTGCAGCTCACCCCCTACCTTGAGCGTCTGCCAAAGGCTCTGTCCGGTGGTCAGCGCCAGCGTGTGGCCATCGGCCGTGCGATCGTGCGCAACCCCAAGGTCTTCCTGTTCGACGAGCCCCTGTCCAACCTTGATGCGGCCTTGCGCGTTGCGACCCGCATCGAGATTGCCCAGCTCAACGAGAGCATGCCTGATACCACGATGATCTATGTGACCCACGACCAGGTCGAGGCCATGACACTTGCCGATCGCATCGTCGTGCTCTCCACTCGTGGGGTGATCGAGCAATGTGGCGCTCCCATGGAGCTCTATCAGAACCCGAAAAACGTCTTTGTTGCCCAGTTCATCGGCTCGCCTGCTATGAACATCTATGACTGCAAGGTCATCGAAACCGGCGATCAGACCCGTGTCGCCTTCAATGAGACTGGACATAACTTCACCGTCGACGTGAAAAGCGCTGCCGAATTCAAGGGCAAACCCGCCAAATTCGGCGTTCGTCCGGAAGATCTGCGCATTGCAGAGGAGGGCGACGAGGTTCTCTATTCCTGCGAGGCACGGATTGTCGAGAAACTCGGCGAAGTCACGCTGCTCTATCTTGAGCCGCCACAGGCCGGTGATGAAGCCCTCATTGCCAAGATCCCCGGCAATCATGACTTCAACCGCGGCGACGTTGTCAGCCTGACCGCAGACATCGAAAAGCGTCACCTCTTCACCGAGGACGAGCAGTCCTTCCGTTGGTTGGGTGTTGAAGGCTAGGTTCTTGGGCCCAAGATAAGAGAATTGAAAACCCGGAGCGGTGAGGCCGCCCGGGTTTTTCTTTGCCGTGTTTGCTATGATCCGAAGAGTGGATCTCGATGGCACAAGGTCAGAAAAAAGGCCCGCAATGAGCGAGCCTTAGTTGGGTCTAAAAGGAACCTGATGAAATCAGAAATCAGCCTTTGTTGATGGCTTCCTTCTCGTCGCCCGACATCTTGTTGCCAATCGCGATGAGGATCAGCACCGACACGTTCATGACGAGCGCATAGATCGAAGAGGGCACCATGAATTGACCGTCACCCATGAATTGGGCGATGACGAGCGCCAGAGCGACATTCTGCAGGCCACATTCGATGGCAACGGTCAGAGCCTGCTGACTTGTCAGGCGGAACAGGTGGCTGAAGAGAAGAGCCGATCCGATGGCCAGAATGTTGAGCAGGATCACTGCCGGTCCGACCGTGCTCCAGTGAGCCGTGATGTTACCCCACTCACTATAGAAGCTGGTGAAGACAATGGCGGCAAAAATCGCCGAAGCAACGAACTTGGCCGGGCCTTCGATGCGTTTGGACAGATTGGGCAGGAAATGCCCGAAGAGCATGCCAATAGCCAGTGGCAGCGCGGAAATCGCCAAAACTTTCATTGCAGTTTCGCCAAAGGGCAGGGAATAGAGTTCACTGCTGCTAGGACCACCAGCCGTCGACCCCTGAAACACGAGAAAGGCAACCGACAATGCCGTCGGGATCGTGATGAAGGCGAGCAAGTTGGTGATGATGGTCAGCGAAATCGACAGCGCCGTCTTGCCGCGCGCGAGCACGGTGAGAAGGTTTGACGTGATGCCGCCGGGCGCAGAGGCCAGAATGATCAGCCCGATGGCATAGACCGTGTCGAGCTTGGTAATCAGCGCCACAGCGAAAGCAATCGCGGGTAAAAACAGGATCTGGGCAACGATGCCAGCAGTCACGGCACGCAATTGATGCAGCAGGGCCCGGAAATCCTGAAGGCGGACAGACAGGCCCACAGTCATCATGATGAGGGCCAGACCAATTGGGATGAGGGGGGTGTTCACGTAATGAAACCTTCCTGAAAATAACGCTTCTCGCGAATGTGAGACGGCTAGGCTTGGCGTGTCTCGATGCGCGGCAGCTTAGCTTTTGTCATTTCGCATGACTTTGACCAGAGTCATAGGCGCTAAGGTTTTTCACATACGACGGAAGTTTAAACTGCCTCACAGGTCGCATCATCCCCAAAATCGCCGGAAACACGCGCTACGGTCTGTCATGTTGGAAAATACGTGTTGACCCGCAGGGGCAGATCACCTTTGATGCCGCCACTGAGAGAGAAACAATCTGGAACCATCCATGAAGAAGCTGATCATCGCCTCCGCCATCCTCGTTTCCACCTGTTCGCTTGGCTTCGCCGCCGAGTTCAAGCTTGGCGCGCTGACCATTTCCGATCCCTTCGCGCGGGCAACCGCCGGGCAAGCAACTGCGGGTGGCGGCTTCTTTACCGTCATGAATGATGGAGCGGAAGATCGCCTCATCGCTGCTCATGCGGACGTTGCCGCCACGACAGAGCTTCACACTCACATTCACGAAGGGGACGTCATGAAGATGCGTCAGGTGGATGCCATCGATGTGCCCGCAAATGGCTCGGTTGAGCTGAAGCCCGGCGGCTATCACGTCATGCTCATGGGCCTCAAGGCACCGCTGAAGCAGGGCGAAACCTTCCCGCTTCACCTCACTTTCGAAAAGGCCGGTGAGCTCACCATTGATGTGGAGGTTGGCGGCGTTGGTGCGAAAATGGCCCCGACCATGGATCATTCGAAGATGAAGATGGACAAGCAATAGACGCTTGAGTGCACGCGAAAGCCAGTCGGCCCGGAGGCAACTTCGGGCCTTTGTTTTAGCTGAACATCTGAATGGCAAAGAAGGCGATGATCCAGACAAACTGGAACATCGAAGTGCGCATCAGGTTCTTGATATGCTCTATCGGAGTGGCGGCCAGAAACATCTTGCGGATGGGGACGAGTAGCGCAAAGAGCATGATCGCAAAGGTGATCAGCAGGCTGGCAAGATTGAGCACGCCATGTGTCAGCAGGTTGGAGATATGGATCAACCCGACACAGCTGACGAGGATCAACACCGCGTAGAGCTGCTTGGTTCTTTCAGGCCCGAGCAGAATGGCGAGGGTACGCCGCCCGCCTTCCTTGTCGCCAACCCGGTCTCGGTGATTGTTGACAGTGAGCACAGCCGCAGCCGGAAAGCCGATATAGACCCCGGACCAGAAACTCAGCTGGGTCCATTCTCCGGTCAAAAGAAAGTAACTGCCCATGACCGACATGATTCCGAAAAACACGATGACGAAGATTTCGCCGAACGGAGACCCTGAGATCGGGTAGGGGCCCGAGGAATAACCGAACGCACAGACGATGCCGACGATGCCGATCAACAGGATCGGCCAGCCACCATAGATGACGAGATAGAGGCCGCAGAGAGCCGACAGGGCGAGAAACAGCACTGCTGCCATCCGCACCCGGTTCACTGACAGAAGGCCCAGACTAGACATCCGCGGAGGCCCGAGCCGTTCGCTGGCCTGATCAAGGCCCGACTTTGCGTCGGCAGCATCGTTCCAGAGATTAGTTGCGATCTGAATCGATGTAGCGGACACAAGGATGATGGGAAACACCCACCAGTCGACAGGATGCAGACCTTCAAAAGCCAGCAGCCCGGCAAGGATCACCGGTGCAATCGACAGGATCAGCGTCTTGGGGCGCATGGCCATAATCCAAATGGTCAGCTTGCTCCGTTCACCGAGATTCTGTCCTGCCATAGTCAACAGCGCTCCAACAAAAAAGCCCTTGCCAACATTGACAGGGGGCGACATGCGTCCGCACCATACTTTCGACGTATAGGAAAATCCAGATGGAATTGCTTTCTACGACATGTGATAGCAGGAATGTTGGATAAGTTTCCCGGCCGGGTCTGGCTCCCTCGCGACTTTGAGGTTTGTTTCACAGGCAGAACCTGCGCCGGACTATTCTGCTGCTTCGGCGATTTCGGACCATCTCAGGGCTTTTTCGATGTCTGCCGTCATCACTTTCCCGACCCAGGACTGACCGCCCACCGGCGTCACAAAGTGGCATCCTTCAGGAGCCTTGCTTGATAGCTCCGCCATATCGTCGACAGAGTGCGACCCGAGCCCATTGAAATGGGGAAGAACCAATGATCCCGGCTCGATTGAAGAAATCATGTCCTCAAGATGCGGTGCTTCATCAAGAAAGCCGCAGGTGATTGGGCCAAACTGTCCTGTCTGGTCAAGCTGAGCTGCCAGTTCCCGCGCTCGCGTGCTTGATTGCTTGTCGATGGAGGCACCGTGCGCCGCAATCAGAATGGGCGGTTTGGTTCCTGAGCGCCCAAGTTGATCGATTTCGGCCAGAAGAGCCCGAGCCACACCGTCCGCGAGGTCGTCCGATACTCCAAACGGCGGCAGCATGGTGAAGGGAGCATCCTCTTCGCCGATTGCTTCGCTGACCTTTTTGGGCAGGATCCTATTGCAGAAATACCCATCGGCCATGAAGAACGGGTAGATGAAACGGTTGGGTGCCTTGAGGGAGGCCCATGCGTCGGCGATGCTCGGAGTGCCGCGCAACACGCCAGCGACCACCTCGATATCTCCGAGCCGATCCCGCACTTCATCTGCCAGCTCCATGAGGCGAGCATTGTTGCAACGGCCACCGCGTTCGCCGTGGGCGACGATCAGAACTGCATGGGTCGGGTCAGTGATGCTCATGAAGCGCTTGGGTCTCCGTGTTGTACCGTGCGTAAATATACATAGTTTTTAGACGTCAAGCAATTCCCATGCCATGGGCCTTGGTCATCGCAGCAACAGAGTTTGTTGATTTTCCTTACGGATATTCAACGGCCCTGGATCACAATAGTTCCTTTTGCTGCCCTGCTTGTGAGCAGCGCCTCACCAATTGCCCAAAGCTTGGTCATGCAATCGGCCAACGCGATAAGGGTACCATGAAAGACGGGTGATTGATCTCAGCTGTTGGATAAGGCTTTGCCAAAGTTGGCGCGCGCCTTGGCAGAAATTTCCACGGCAAGTCAAAAAGACGAAAAGCATCAAAAAGAGAAGGGCCGCCTTTTGCAAAGCGGCCCGATATCTGGATAGATCTGGATTCGCAGGGTGACCAAGAGCTGTGCGTCAACCGTCCTTTGACGAGGAAATAGGTTGAAAATCGTCTGCCAGCAACTCCTTTGCCTGCTCGATGGCTTTGACTAACCCGGCATCGAGGGGGAGGGTGTTGGCAAAGCGGTGCGCGCGCGTGCTCATTTTCGGCAGGGTCTTGGAAATAATGCTAACCACCTTTTCAGGCGGGTGACCCTTTGCAAAAGCGACGGCGTTATACTGCAGAAAGACGAGACAGGCGAGATCCTCGACGAGCTGGGTGCGGTCATCCCGCTTGAGATTCTTTTTCATCAGAATGCCGGACACGATGGTCTGGGCTTCCTCATCATAGCCATGCTCTGCCATGATGTCTGAGACTCGCTTGGCATGATGTCGCTTGAGCTCGTTGCGCCAGCGAAAATAGCCCGGCTTGTCACGTGGATAGTCGTCACGGGGAATGATCCAGCGCTCGATATGTTGGCCACGGGCGGCGATCTGGACGAACTCGTCTGCATCCGGGGCGAAGGCCTCGCACATCTTGCTCATGCGAATGCCATACAGCAATTCTACCGGAATGGGTGCGCTGCCTTCCTCTTCACTGAAGCGGGGATCTCTGGCATTGGCCTGATCGATTTCTTCTATGACGGCTTCCAATGCGGACATCCGGTCTCTCCGATAGTGCGTTTCCAACCCGGATATTATGGCAAAATTCGCTGTGACAACAAGTCCGAAGCGCGACTTTCAAAAGCCGTAAATCAGGAATTTTGTCCTTCCCTTTCTGCAACTTTTCGCCAAATCTGTACAGATCACCAGCATGGACAGCTGGCAAGGAAAGGCATCAGACGAGGCAAACACTCGACTTTTTATGTGCGACCAAATGACCGATCTTGGGGTGTTTGATTGCTAGTGTGTTGAAAATTAGAGACTTTCAATGATGCAAGGGTAATGCCGCTTTGCTTGATTTGGCTGTTGACTGTGTAACTATGTCTATAAGACAACCGAAGAAACAAAGAGCAACAGCGAGAGAACAACGTACGTAGCCGGTCCTGACTGGCTCACAACTACGCAAAGAACAAATACGGATGACGCGGGTCGTCATTGGGGTGCTGTTTGTAAATGCCATTCGGGCAAGTGGTGGATGGGGGCAAGAAGATGGTGGTCTTTGAACGAGCAAAAACGGTCATCGCGGCGCAAGAGGTGGCGAGGCCTGAACTGACGCCGACGATTCAGGATGAAGATCGCAAGGGATTGTTGAGTGGTTTCCTTGCGCCCTTGTCGAAAGAGACGGTCGGCGAGCATGTCAACGCCTTCCTCAAGACGCCGAATTCGATCTACAGCGGGCACATCGCAAGCGCTGCAGTGCTGCTTTACATCGCTCATCAAAATCCGGTCGTACCACTCTGGTTCCTCATCCTTTGGGGCATTCTGGAACTCGTCTCCTATCCCCTGCTGATGGAGCTCTGGCGTCGCAGTTATCTGCGCAAGACCAAAGCAGAGCAACGCCCCTACGTCTGGATCCGGCTCATGGACCTTTTGAGCTTTGTCGTCGGCGCTAGCTGGGGCACCATGCTGTTCTGGAGCCTGAACCCTCAGAATGCAGCCCATTTCGCAATTCAGATGTCGATAGCCGCCGGCGCTACCGCTGCCGCCATTCGGTCTCTTGCCATCTTCCCGCGCTCCTTTGTGCTCTATGCTCTCCCTCTCCTTGGTCTGCTCGCAAGTCGGTTGATGCTGCTCGGGGGCGAATTCATCCTTCTGGGCGGTCTGGTCTTGATCTTTTTGTCGATGCTGCTGCGGTCGGGCGATGACGTGCTGCAATCGGTCCGTCAATATATCGCGATCAGCAACGAGAATCTCGATCTTGCCCAGCGTTATAGAGATGCCGCTGACGAGGCGGAGCATGCCAACCGCGAGAAGACCCGGCTCCTTGCCGCCGCCAGTCATGATCTGAGGCAGCCGATCCATGCCATCGGGCTATATCTCGAAGCATTGCCCATTGACCGGATGGAAAAGCAGAGCCGGGATACCCTCAAACGCATTCGCAATTCCCTTGAAAGCCTGTCCAAACTTTTCAACTCGCTGCTTGATGTCAGCCTCCTCGACAGCGGCAAGATTCAGGTTCGTTCCGGGCTGTTCGATCTGCGCGACATGCTCAACCATGTCCTCGATGATTACGAACCTCTCGCCGAGATCGCACATGTGACCCTGACCATGGAAGCCCCGCAGGTCGGGGTTGAGGGAGATGCCATCCTCATCCGCCGCATGGTGCAGAATCTGGTGTCCAACGCTATCCGCCATTCCGACGGTGGATCGGTTCAGATCAATGCCGTGAGGGAGGGGGCGACCATCGCCATCTCGGTCATTGATGACGGTCCGGGCATTCCCGCCGAACATCAGGCGATCATTTTCGAGGAATTCACCCGGATCTCACGGCGAACCGCTTCGCGGTCAACGTCTCTTGATAGCGTCGAGAAGCAGGATCGCGGGCTCGGGCTCGGGCTCGCCATCGTGCGCAGACTGGCCGATCTGCAGGGATTCGAGCTTGATCTGATCTCAGGGCCGGAAGGGACCCGTGTCGTGATCAAGGGATTGACGGCTGCCGAATTCAAGCCGTCGGCCAACACAGATACCAATCCGTCCGAGCGCATGACAGCGCCGTTCAAGGACAAGAGGTTGCTTGTCGTTGATGACGATGCCGAAACGCTTGAAGCGACGGCCAATCTGCTTTCGCAATGGGGGTGCGATGTGGTCTGTGCGAGTGACCGCGTGCAGATTGAGCGGATCAAGGGACCGTTTGATCTCCTGATCAGCGACTATTCTTTCGGAGCGGATTACACCGGTGTCGAGATTGTCGGCTTTGCCAGAGAGCGGTTTGGCTCCCGGCTTCCTGCGCTCATCATTTCGGGGGAATCCTCCGAACTGGTGCAAAAGCGAGTGGAAGCCTCCAATCTTTTGCTCATTCACAAGCCAGTACGGCCCGTTCAACTCCGCTCTGCGATGCTGAACGCCTTCCTCAAGTCCGATGATGGCAAGCAGATGATGTCCTGATCCCTGCAAGCTCCGGCATCTGGTCCAACATCAGTTCAGGCAATAGCTGGCGGCAATGGCCGAGGCCGCTGCCCGGTTGGAAACGCCCAGATTCTTCATCAGGGCGGAGACATGGCTGCGCACCGTGAAGGGGGAAAGTCCCAATTCTCTGGCGATTTCCTTGTTCGACAGTCCGTGGCGCAACAGTTTGAGAATTTCGATCTGGCGCGGGGTCAGGTCCTCGAGCGAGAGATGCTGCGGCATCGCCTGATCCATGTTCATCGCCGTATCGCTGATACGCACCTCGATGTGGCCTTCCATGACATTCTGAATGGCGGTAAGGACCAGATTGGACGGGACGGACTTGGAGATGAAGCCGTTCACGCCCAGCTCCATGATCTGCTCGATTTCGCCGGGATCGTTCATCATGGAAACGGCAATGATCGGGCAAAGCGAGAAGGTCCGGCGCAGACGCTTGAGATCACGCATATAGTCAAAGCCGGGAAAAATCAGATCGGTAATGATGAGATCAGGACCGGGTGTCTTGGCTAGCAGGGTTTCAAGCGCCGCACTGTCTCCGGCCTCATCCACGGACACATCCTCAAACAACTGCTCAAGAAGCTGTTTCAGCCCTGAACGGTAGAGTGGGTGGTCATCAGCAAGAATGATCCTCATTTTGATATCCCGAACACCGGTTCTATGCAAAGGTCTCCGGCCTAAACTTCGTCATTTCTGATTGCGGGGGCCGTTCGTGTCTGGAGTTCCCTCAGGGAATCCGTCGCCAGCCTCCGCAATTCTGTCTGATACTTTCCGCTTCTGCCGCTGCCCTGTCCACCGCTACACTTGTACAGCGATGGTAATGCAGGCTTTTTCGGGTGGAAAAAGCGCAAGAAGCCGCGAATGGCGCAGTGGTCTAGTGATCGGACTTGTCGAGGAAATGATGACCAAGGCCGGTATCATACTCGAGGCCCTCGCGCGTCAGCACGATAGGAGGAACATCCTTGTCAGCCACCATCCCCTTGCGTGCCAGAGCCGTCCAGACTGCACGGTTGGTGAAACCGGTTGTTTCTGCCGAATTGACCACGAACTCACCGATGTGAACGTGATCTCCGTGGGCATGAGGCAGGCGCATGATGGTGATCGAGCCATCCTTGTTCCAGGCTTCATCGGGCTGTGAGCGGGCGATGATCTGGGTCAGCACCAGCGTGCGCAGTTGCAGTTTGTTGAGTTTGAGCGGATTGACGCGTGTCATGCTTCTTCCTTGTATCCCGTCTCTTCATTATGAGAGACAAAAGCCGGTCGGCTGTATCCGACCGGCATGTTTGTATGAGGCCTCTGTCGATTGCGCCATGGGCGCGTCGGCGAGGGCCTAACCTTCGTTCTTAAAATGACCGGTAATGCTCGCGGAATCAATCTGATTGCGCATGATATTGAACCGAACATAGGCCCCAGTCATGCCCGAAGGATCGATTTCTTCAAGACTGAGGGCATGAAGGGTAAAGATGTAGCGGTGGGCAGGATCATCGGACGGCGGGTAGGCACCGGTGAAATTGTCCGTGCCGGCATCATTCGGCGTGCTCTTGGCGATTGCAGGCAGGGTCGCGCTGGAGATCTCTCCACTCTCGCTAACGGGCAGATTGACGATGATCCAGTGCCAGAAACCCGAGCCCGTCGGTGCATCTGGGTCATAGCAGGTCAGGGCAAGGCTTTTCGCTTCGGCCGGGACCCCCGACCATTGCAGAACGGGGGACAGGTCTTCGCCGCCCAGTCCCTTGGATACGGATTTGCCGGGAAGCGGATCACCGTCTTTGAAATCGGGGCTTGTCAGTTTCATAATGCTCTCCCTCTTTGATCATATGTTCGGAGGTGACGCCAGCGCCCATCCGGTCGCCGACGATCAACTCTTAAGAACCAATCGTGACAAGAATTCGGTCCATACTCGACCTGTTCACTCCAACATCGATCATGCGTCCGGACAATCAGCAAATCTACGCTAGGAAGCACGGCTGCGACCAAAAGGCGAGGAGGGGTTTTGACCGTCTAGGCGAGCGCATCGAGCTCGATATGAAGGTTGACCCGGTCGGCCGAAAAACGCGTCTTGGAATATTCGATGGGGTTGCCATCCATGTCCTCGTTGATGGCGTGGGTGACGAGAACAATGGCGTTCGGCACGAGGTGCAGCATCTCGATATCATCGATGGTGGCGTGATAGGCCTCGACCAGCGTCGACTTCCTGACATAGTCATCAATGCCACAAGCCGCAAATGTCTTGGTGACGGACTGAAGGGAGCGATAGTGCTCGCAAAAATCGGGAAAGCGTGTGGCGTCGAAGAAATGCGTGGATCGGCTGAGCGGAACCTCGTCACCGGTGCCGATCGTGCGAACCCGGAACACCGGAGCCCCGACCTCAAGTCCGAGCGCGGAGGCGACTTCCACATTGGCTTCCGCAATCTCGTCGGTTAGCAGCCGGTTGCTACCCTGCTGTCCCTGTCCCGCAAGGCCAGTGGAGAATCGCGTCCTCTTGCCGATGGGGTAGGTGATGCGTTTGGGCTCGATGATGAAGGTGCCGCGACCTTGTTCGGCGCGGAGGATGCCTTCTTGGACCAGCGCTGAGATGGCCGACCGCACCGTGTGACGGTTGACGCCGAAGAGTTCGGCCAACTCGGTCTCGGGGGGCAACTTGCCTGCCTCATCACCAAGACCGGACGAAATCCCCGCGCGGATGGCATCGGCAATCTGCCGCCAAAGGGCAATGCCTGTGCGCCTCGAAACCGGGGATCTCAGAACGTCAGACGCCATTGCAATTCTCCATCGCCTGCCCAGAAGTCTGGCTTTGCCTCGATGCGGGCATTGCCAGTCAGCCTCCGTCTTATCGCATTATCAACAGTGAGACGAACAATTAATACCCCGATCTGTCACAAAGCTGTCACTGCGAAAGGCTATTTCTTCGTCAAGTTCAGTTGTCTATATAAATAGACAAATATGTCATGGATATTTCAGTCCTCCATTCTCTCGCGCCAAGGCCCATCGACCAGAAGGTGATGGGAGAGGGCACGAACCAGCAAACGGACAAGAGGTTTGAATTGCTTGATACAAATCGCCCCTCAACCAACCCGTTGTCAGACGACGACGCCAGCATGAGCACTATGAGCACTGAAGATCGGGCGCGCCAGCGCCGGATGTCGATTCTGGCTAATGCCGGAACAAAAGAGCTTTTGGACCGGTGGCTGAGCCTCGGTATTGACCCGGCGGCCGAATTGCTGCGCGGGCCTGAGACCGGATTGATCGCCCTGCGCGGGCGGATCGGTGGTGGCGGAGCGCCGTTCAATTTCGGCGAGGCGACAGTGACCCGCGCGACGGTCCGAATG
This sequence comes from uncultured Cohaesibacter sp., assembly GCF_963662805.1. Classification (NCBI taxonomy): domain Bacteria; kingdom Pseudomonadati; phylum Pseudomonadota; class Alphaproteobacteria; order Hyphomicrobiales; family Cohaesibacteraceae; genus Cohaesibacter; species uncultured Cohaesibacter sp. The sequence continues at coordinate 165,635 of NZ_OY759852.1, read as the reverse complement.
GAAAACGGCGCGATTGGTCATGCAATCATGCTCGGTCGCGATGCGGGAAAAGTCAAACTGGCTGCCGTGATAGACGCCCTTGCAACCGACGACATCATGGCGGGTGAGATCGAGGACAAGATCCTGACGCCGCTCGCCGCAGCCGCCGCTGACCGGGACCGGGAACAAGATGCCAAGACGCAGGCGACCCGCGTCAACTTCTTCACCATGGTCAGAGGAGACGACTGATGCCCCTTTCTTCTCAAAGCCCGCAGGTTCGAGCCGTCAATGCTACCGCCATGCAGGGAGGACCGGGGGAGCCAGTGCTGCAAAGCCAGCGCATCTTCCGTGCTCTCATGGAAGCCATGGCACGCCCCGGGCGTGTGATGCCGCTTGCAACGGACACTCTTCCACCCATGCCGCTCACCCCGCTCTCAGCCACAGTACTCTTCACCCTTGCGGACGCTAACACGCCAGTCTGGCTGGACGAAGGATTGATGTCAGAGCCGACAGTGGCTGACTGGCTGACCTTCCACATCGGGGCTCCCATTGTCGAGGACCCGGTTTTCGCGAATTTTGCTGTGATCTCGGACTGGAGCGCGGCCCCGTCACTCGAGCTCTTCTCCAAGGGCGATCAGGACTATCCCGATCAGTCCGCGACTTTGATCGTTCAGGTCGAAAGTCTGAAGGAAGGCTCTGGTTGGGAACTGCAAGGACCCGGTATCAAGGATCGGCATTTGCTGGCCGTCGAGCCGCTGGCGCCCCTGTTCGTCGATCAATGGCGGGCCAATCACGCCCTGTTCCCGCGCGGGGTCGATATTCTCTTTGTCGCGCCAGATGCTGTTGCCGGATTGCCGCGCACCACGGCCATCACAGCGCTTGATGCCGGAAACGGAGGACATTGACATGTATGTAGCTGTCAAGGGCGGGGAAGCCGCCATCGCCGCCGCACACAAACTGCTCGCCGACAAGCGCCGGGGAGATCGGGACGTTCCGGCCATTAGTCTAGACCAGATCAGCGAGCAGCTGTCGCTGGCCGTTGATCGCGTCATGAGCGAAGGTGCCCTCTATGATCGTGAACTGGCCTCACTGGCGGTCAAGCAGGCGAGGGGCGATCTAATCGAAGCTATCTTTCTGACCCGCGCCTATCGCACCACTTTGCCACGCTTCGGCTATTCCGAACCCGTTGATACCGGCGCGATGCAGATCGAGCGCCGGGTGTCTGCCACCTTCAAGGACTTGCCCGGTGGGCAGATCCTCGGGCCGACCTTCGACTACACCCACCGACTGCTCGACCCGGCACTGGCAGGGGATGAAGAGCCCGAAGTGGCCGATCAGATCGAACAGGACGCCGCCGCACCAAAAGAGGCCATGCCGCGTGTATCGGACCTCATTGCCGAGGAAGGCTTGATCGAGCCGGACACCGCCTTGCCCGACGATGGCGGCGACTGGCCGGAGCCGGGGGACATCTCCCGCAAGCCGATCCAGTATCCGCTAGACCGCCAGCTTCGCCTGCAGGCCCTGTCTCGCGGCGATGAGGGCTTTCTGCTCTCGCTTGGTTATTCGACCCAGCGCGGCTATGGCCGCAACCATCCTTTCGCGGGCGAAATCCGCATCGGTGAGGTGGATGTGATGATGTCCATCCCGGAACTGGGCTTTGAGGTTTCGCTCGGACGCATTCAGGTCAGCGAATGCCAGCTCGTCAACCAGTTCAAGGGCTCGAAGGTCGCGCCACCCCAGTTTACCCGTGGATACGGTCTGGTCTTTGGCCAGTCCGAACGCAAGGCCATGTCCATGGCGCTGTGTGATCGCGCCCTGAGGGCAACCGAGCTTGGCGAAGACATCATCGCCCCGGCGCAGGACGAGGAATTCGTTATTTCCCACGCCGACAATGTGCAGGCCACAGGCTTTGTCGAGCATCTCAAGCTGCCCCACTATGTGGACTTTCAGGCTGAACTCAAACTGGTGCGTCGCATGCAGGCTGAATTCCATGCAAGCCAGACGCCCGGAGCCGACCAAGAGACCGAGGAGGCTGCCCAATGAATGCCGTGAACGAAACGCCCGCAGGTGCCATCGCCGAATATAACTTTGCCTATCTCGACGAGCAGACCAAACGGATGATCCGCCGGGCGATCCTCAAGGGCATCGCCATCCCCGGTTATCAGGTGCCTTTTGCCAGCCGCGAGATGCCCATGCCTTACGGCTGGGGGACCGGTGGCGTGCAGGTGACAGCCTCGATTATCGGACCCGATGACATCCTCAAGGTCATCGATCAGGGCTCGGACGACACCACCAACGCCGTCTCTATCCGTGCCTTCTTTGCTCGCATGGCAAAGGTCGAGACCACGACGCACACCGCCGAGGCCTTCGATCATTCAGACCCGTCACCCGGATCCCGGAAGAGGATCTGAAGGAAGGTCAGGTGATCGTCTTTCAGGTGCCGATCCCGGGACCCTTGCGCTTTCTTGAGCCACGCGAGACAGAGACGCGCAAGATGCATGCGGTCGAGGACTATGGCCTCATGCACGTCAAACTCTATGAGGACATCGCCCAGAAAGGCCACATCGCCACCAACTATGCCTATCCGGTGCGGGTAAAGGGCCGGTATGTCATGGATCCGTCGCCAACGCCGAAGTTCGACAATCCCAAGATGCACAACAACGAGGCGCTCCAGCTCTATGGCGCGGGCCGCGAGATGCGCATCTACGCGATCCGCCCTATACCGACGTCGTGAGCCTCGATTTCGAGGACCATCCCTTCGAGGTCCAGACTTTCGAAGAGCCCTGCGCCCTTTGTGGCGGGGTTGGCGTCTTTCTCGATGAGGTGATCCTCGACGACAAGGGCGGGCGCATGTTCGTCTGCTCGGACAGTGACTATTGCGAAGATCGCCGGGTGCAGGGGCACAAGGGCCCCATGGCTCCCGATGGGCTGGCTGTCAACGATCCCAAACATTCCAACTCGACGGCAGAGAAGGAAAGAGCCATGCTGAACCAGACGCAAAGAAACCGGTGCGCCTCGCTCCTCTCTCGTGCCGCCACGCCCGATGGATCTCAGTGAGGAGCCCCTGTTGCAGGTCCGCTCGGTCTCAAAATATTATGGCCGCCGTGTTGGTTGTGAGGAGATCAGCTTGATCTCTGGCCCGGTGAAGTACTCGCCATCGTCGGCGAGTCCGGCTCAGGCAAAACCACCTTGCTGAACTGTATTTCGACCCGTCTGACGCCGACATCAGGCATGGTGAATTACCGCATGAGAGACAATTCCATGCGCGAGGTCTTTCGCCTCAACGAGGCGGAAAAGCGCTTCCTGATGCGGACCGATTGGGGCTTCGTGCATCAAAACCCGGCGGACGGCTTGCGCATGACCGTCTCGGCTGGCGCCAATGCCGGCGAGCGCCTTATGGCCATCGGACAGCGCCACTATGGCAACATTCGCCAGACCGCATCGGACTGGCTGGAGCAGGTGGAAATCTCTCCCGACCGGATCGACGATGAGCCGCGCGCCTTCTCCGGCGGAATGCGCCAGCGTCTTCAGATCGCCCGCAATCTTGTCACCGGACCTCGGCTTGTCTTTATGGATGAGCCGACCGGCGGGCTTGATGTCTCGGTACAGGCGCGCCTGCTCGATCTCTGCGCGGCCTTGTTGCCGAGTTGGGGCTTGCCGCCATCGTGGTCACCCACGATCTTGCCGTCGCCCGTCTGCTCTCCCACCGCATGGTTGTGATGAAGGAGGGCAGGGTGATCGAAACCGGGCTGACAGACCGCGTCCTCGATGATCCACAAGCGCCATACACCCAGCTTCTCATCTCTTCCATTCTGCAGGTCTAGGAAAGGTCGTTCTCATGATTGCTTCTAAGTCCGATCCAAAATCCAATTTCCAGAAGACACCCCTGATCGTCACCGACGTCGCCAAAAGCTTCGTCATGCATCTGCGCGGCTCGGTGACCATTCCGGTCGTCTCCCGTGTCAATTTCGTGCTCAACGCCGGGGAATGTTCGGTGCTGGGTGGCCCGTCCGGCGTCGGCAAAAGCTCGATCCTCAAAATGATCTACGGCAATTACGGCACGGATACCGGCCAGATCCTCGTCTATTTCCAGGGGCGCATGGTCGACCTTGCCCGCACCGATCCCCGCACGATCCTCGCCGTTCGGCGCGAAATGGTAGGCTATGTCAGCCAGTTTCTGCGCGCCATGCCTCGGGTTCCTGCGCTCGATGTTGCCGCCGAGGGACTGGTCGAGCAGGGCGAAAGCGTTGAGAGTGCCAGAGAGAAAGCTGGCAATATGCTCGCCCGGCTCAATCTTCCCGAAAAGCTCTGGCAACTGCCCCCGGCTACCTTTTCGGGTGGCGAACAACAGCGGGTCAACATCGCCCGTGGCTTCCTCACCGAGCACCCGGTGTTGCTGCTGGATGAACCCACGGCCTCTCTTGATGCGGCCAACCGTGGCATCGTGATCGATCTCATCAGCGAGAAGAAGAGAAAAGGTGTCGCTCTTCTTGGCATCTTCCACGACACCGTCGTCCGGGATGCGGTCGCCGACGTGATCGTTGATGTTTCTCGTTTTGCCAAGAGCGCGGAAATGGAAATCGAAACTGCGCGAGCCATGCGGTCTGCCGGTGAAATGACGAGCCTAGTCGGCTGAGGAGACCCATGGACAACCACATGAACGACGCGATGACCATGGAACGTCCGAAAGGCTCGACCCGGCTTGGCGTGAACCCGACCATTCATCCCAATGCAAAGGTCAGCAATTCGATACTTGGCCGCTATACCGAGGTCGGCGATAGAACCCAGCTCGCGATAGTACCCTCGGTGACTACAGCTATGTCATGCGCGATTGCGACGTCTGGTCGGCAACAATCGGCAAGTTCGCCAACATCGCCAACGCGGTGCGGATCAATGCGCCCAATCACCCGCAGTGGCGCGCCACCCTGCATCACTTCACTTATCGCGCCTCCGACTATTTCGAGGATGCGGATATGGAAGAGGGCTTCTTTGACTGGCGCCGGGATCACGCGGTGACCATCGGTCACGATGTCTGGATTGGTCATGGCGCGACCATTCTGCCCGGGGTCTCCATCGGTGATGGTGCCATTGTCGGGGCAGGGGCTGTGGTCAGCAAGGATGTTCCTGATTACACGATTGTCGGCGGCGTGCCTGCTAGCCCGATCAAGGAACGCTTCCCCCGTGAGATCGCATTGCGCCTCAAGGCCCTTGCCTGGTGGGACTGGTCCCATGAGGCCCTGAGGGCCGCATTGGATGATTTCCGTGCCCTGCCAATTGAAGCCTTTTTGTCCAGATATGAAGACAATGACTGACGCCAGACGGTTGCCAGATGGCACTCGTTGCACCTTGCCTTGACTGGGACACTTTATCCGCAGGAAAGCATCGCATGTCACAAAACTGAAATGTCCAAGACATGTGCCTTTCACAAAAAATGCGTAGGTCTTCAAAAGATATTTGAAAAACAAATGGAACCTGTGTCACCGCCCGTGATGCCTTCGGGTCGTCGTGCGCCTTGTGCCGGGTTCCTCATAACAGAGCGTCAATAGGCCGAAAAGGCCACAAGGAGACAAGCCGTATGCTCGAGCTGTCAAACGTCACCCGCCGTTTTGGCAAGAATACCGCAGTGGATTCGGTAACGGTCTCCATTCCACAAGGCCAGATGGTCGGCATTATCGGCCGATCCGGTGCTGGTAAATCGACGCTTCTGCGCATGATCAACCGCCTGATTGACCCAAGCGAGGGCGTCATCAACTTTGGCGAAAAAGAAGTCTCGACGATCCGTGGCCGGGAATTGCGCGAATGGCAGCGCGACTGCGCGATGATCTTCCAGCAGTTCAATCTGGTGCCTCGCCTCAATGTCCTGACCAACGTCCTGCTCGGTCGCCTCAATCACCGCAACACTGTGCTCAACCTGCTCAACATCTTCTCGCAAGAAGAACGGGCGCAGGCGCTGATCGCCCTTGAGCGCCTCGGCATTGAGCAGACCGCCCTCCAGCGTGCAGGCACCCTGTCCGGTGGTCAGCAGCAGCGTGTCGCCATTGCTCGCGCCCTGATGCAGAGCCCGAAGGTCATTCTTGCCGACGAACCGATTGCCTCGCTTGATCCGCTCAACGCGCAGATCGTGATGGACAGCCTCAAGGACATCAACGAACGCGACGGCATCACCGTCGTGACCAACCTGCACACGCTTGATACCGCGCGCACCTATTGCGAGCGGATCATCGGGATGTATCAGGGCAGGGTGGTGTTCGATGGGCCGTCGTCTGACCTGACCAACGATGCCGTCAAAAAGATCTACGGCTCTCTCGACAATGCCGAAATTTCCGAGGCCATTACCTCGACCTCCATCAGGGAAACGTCGCCGAAAGCAGCCGAGCCCTTGGCTCCCATGGCGGCGCAGCAGATCGCTTCGCCAGCGTAAAAGGCCAAAATCAATATCGCGTTCAAAAGTAATTCACATTGACAGGGATGAGGCCGGCGCGACCGGTTGAGACCAGGAGATACTCTCATGTTCAAAAAAGCAATTCTTGCCGCAGCTTCCGTAGCTGCTTCTGGTGGCTGGCGCCACCGCTCCTTCCTTCGCTGCTGACAAAGAATTCCGCATCGGCATTCTGGGTGGTGAAAACGAAGCTGACCGTCTGCGCAACTTCCAGTGCATGGTCGACAAACTGCCCGGCGTTCTCGGCGTTGACAAGGTTTCCCTGTTCCCGGCAGCCGACTATGACGGCGTGATTCAGGGTCTCCTCGGTGGCACGCTCGACTATGCCGAACTTGGTGCTTCCGGCTACGCAAAAGTCTATCTCGAAGACCCCAAAGCCGTTGAGCCGATCCTGACCACCGTTCAGACCGACGGCTCCACCGGCTACTATTCCGTCATGGTTGCTCGCAAGGACTCCGGCATGAACAAGCTGGAAGAAATGAAAGGCAAGAAACTGGGCTTCGCCGATCCTGACTCCACCTCAGGCTTCCTCGTTCCGTCCGTGACCCTGCCTGCCTCCATCGGCGCTGACGTTAAAGACTATTTCTCCGAAACCGGCTTTGGCGGTGGTCATGAGAACCTCGTTCTCGAAGTTGTCAAAGGCACCTTCGATGCCGGCACCACATGGGCTTCGGGCGTTGGCAAATTCGAAGATGGCTACACCTCTGGCAACCTGCGCAAGATGGTCGACAAGGGCATCCTAGACATGGGTGATCTGGTTCAGCTGTGGCAGTCCCCGCTGATCCCGAACGGCCCGATCGTTGTCCGCTCGACCCTCGATGCCGACATGAAAGCCAAGTTCAAGGACTTCATGATGAACCTGCCTGAAACCGATGCTGCCTGCTTCTCTGCCATTCAGGGCGGCGACTACAAAGGCTTCACCGAAGTTGACGAGAGCTTCTATCAGGCAATCATCGCTGCTCGCAAAGCAAAAATTGGTTCCTAATCAATCGGTTGGTTCAGGTTGCTGAATCAATCTCTGAAACGGAATATGGATGGTCCGGGCCTGTCTCGGACCATCTTTCCTTTCCATAATCTTGGTAATTACCTTGATTTTGGTTGATCTAAAACCTCCGGACAACTTGCCTTTCCGCCGCGCTCCGGGCTGCAGGTGCTTCCATCTCGGCCGCGTCGAAAGGGCAAATTCCGTACCCATCGAAGGGGTGAAGACATGACGACAGCAAAGTCAAACGAGACACTGCCGGATCGCACGCTGTCCGAAAGCAGCAAGGTGATCGAGCGCCATTGGCAGGAACTCAATCGCCGTCGTAGGACCTACACGTTTCTGTCGCTCGGCCTGTTGCTGGTTGCGGTTATGTCCTCGCTCTGGTTTGCCAATGAGACCAATGCTGGCAAGTTCTTTGACCGGCTGCCCTACTTCTTTGATTTCTTCGGCGACATGATCCCTCGCGATGGCTGGGAGTTGTGGCGGGCCTTGTTCGATCTGGAAACACCCTATGCGGATGGCTCGCTGAAGTACAATTATCCAGAGGGCAGGGTCTACCTGATCGGTGCCCTCTATATGCCTGAGTATGTCTACAAGATGCTCGAGACGATCAACATCGCCATTGTGGCAACGCTGTTCGGCTTCTTCTTCGGCTTCATTCTCTGCTTCCTTGCTGCCTCGAACCTGACCACCCAGCGCTGGCTGCGCTTCTTCGTACGCCGCTTCCTTGAAATCCTCCGCGCTTTCCCCGAGATCGTGATTGCTGGCTTCTTTGTAGCCGTGCTGACGATTGGTGCCATCCCTGCGATGATGGCGGTGACGATCCACACCATCGGCTCGCTCGGCAAGATGTTTTTTGAGGTGGTCGAAAATGCGGACATGAAGGCAGACGAGGGATTGCGCGCCGTGGGCGGCAACTGGATCGAGCGTGTCTGGTTTGGCATCGTGCCGCAGATCCTGCCCAACTTCCTGTCCTATGCGCTGCTGCGCCTTGAGATCAACGTCCGCGCTTCGACCATCATCGGGGCCGTTGGCGGCGGCGGTATCGGCGAGGCCTTGCGCCTATCGATCACCCGAGGCCATGAAGCCAAGACCATCGCGATCATTCTTCTGCTCTTTGTCACAATCATCGCCATCGACCAGTTCTCGGCGTGGCTCCGAAAGAAGATCGTCGGCGATCAGGCCTTTGCCTTTGGCGGCAACGCATAATCGGAGACTTCCCATGACCGCTCTTACCGCCAATGATTTGAATGCCATGATCGAGCGTTATCCGGATGTGTTTAGGCCCAACTGGTTCAAACGTTTCCGCGGCTGGATGATTTCAATCGGCATTGTCGTCTATCTGATTTTTGCTTGGCACTTCTTCCATGTCGGACAGGTGCTCAGCAACGGCAACTGGCAGATTGCCGGGGCCTACCTTGCGGACTGGATCTCCTACGAGGTCCGCCCCGATGTTGAATTCGACGAGGGCTTCGTCCGGGTCGAGTTTCCGCGCTTCTCTCCACTCGGCAGCGATCCGAGGCCCGACTGGATCTACGAGAACCGCAAAACGATCATGATCAAACCGGCCGCGCCCGAAGAGGCTGCAGGACCGGTAAAGCCTGCGCCTGTGTTCAGCTTCATGGCGCCCGGTGCCGGAACCGCTGACAATCCGGTGGAAGCGTCAAAGCCGGAATCCGCCATTAGCTTCATGGCACCTCAGGCCCCCACCGCCAGCAACCCGGCAACGCCTGATGTCACGACCGCAGCTCAAAGCGTGCCGGAAGAGCGCGAGGTCGCCGTCGAGGCTGAGGTCAATATCGGTTCCGGATCGGTTCTGATTGAGCCAAGGGTCGTAACCCTCAGCCGTGGCGAAGAGGTGCTGATCATCGACATCGTCAAAGACGAGAGCGTCAAGGCTCGCGGAGAGCTCCCCGATTGGGCTATCCAGAAATACGAAAATGGCAAGATCGTCGCGACGATGGGCGTCGATGGCCGTGTCGAGGTGGAAAGTGACGAGGTCAAGATCCGCCGCCGCTTCTTCGGCTGGGAAAATTTCATCTTTGACACCAATTCTCCCTTCTGGGGCAAGAGCGCATCGGAAGTGATGAGCCTTATAACCTCAGGTGACCGCATCCAGCCCGAACGGTCGAACCTGTCGCTCGCCATCAATAACATCCTCTACAATGCAGAATGGCAGCATCTCGACGTCTGGACCAAGCTGTTGCAGACCATCGTCATGGCTTTCATCGGCACGCTGTTTGCAACCCTTCTGGCCTTTCCCCTGTCGTTCCTTGCCGCACGCAACATCACGCGCAGCACGATTGCAAACCAGATCTTCAAGCGCCTGTTCGACTTCCTGCGCTCGGTCGACATGCTGATCTGGGCCCTGTTCTTCACCCGTGCTTTTGGCCCCGGACCGCTCGCGGGCATGTCGGCGATCTTCTTCACCGACACCGGCACCCTCGGCAAGCTCTATTCTGAGGCGCTCGAAAATATCGATGACAAGCAGCGCGAAGGGGTCAAGTCGCTCGGTGCCAGCCCGCTTCTTGTCCAGCGCTATGGCGTGATGCCGCAGGTGCTGCCGGTCTTCCTCTCCCAATCGCTCTATTTCTGGGAATCCAACACCCGTTCGGCCACCATCATCGGCGCTGTCGGGGCAGGGGGGATCGGCCTCAAGCTCTGGGAAGCGATGCGCACCAATCAGGATTGGGAGAATGTTTTCTACATGGTGATCCTGATCCTCATTGTTGTCTATATTTTCGATAGTGTATCAGGAAAGCTCCGGTCTCTGCTGACCAAGAACTGAGTCAATCGAAAGAAACCCCAAAGGACGACCTCGTGCCACGTTATGCTCTCTATTTCGTTCCTCTCTCCGGCAACCCGCTCAACGAGGCTGCCGCGCACTGGCTCGGGCGCGATGTGTTCTCTGGGGCGCCGATTGCGCGACCTTCGCCGGTCGCCGGGGTGGATGACGAAACCTTCGAAAGCCTGACCAAGTCGCCCCGGCGCTATGGCTTCCACGGCACCTTGAAGGCACCCTTTGAACTGGCCGAGGGCAAGAGCATCGAAGAACTGGCAGACGCCGTTGAGTCCTACGCCGCTACAATGACAGCCTTCGCACTGCCAAAATTCCGTGTCGGGCAGTTGGGCCCGTTCTTTGCCCTGCTGCCAGAAGAGCGCAGCGACGCACTGGCCGAACTGGCAGGCGATCTGGTCAAGACCTTTGATCCCTTCCGTGCCCCGCTCAGTGATGTAGACATTGCCCGCCGCAATCCCGAAAAGCTCAGCGAGAGCCAACGGGCCAACCTGATGACGTGGGGCTACCCCTATGTCCTTGAAGATTTTCGCTTTCACATGACCCTGACCGATCCGGTTTCCGATGATCTGGCCGGGGCTTTCCTTGAAGCGGCCAGCGAGCATTTTGCGCCCTATCTGGCCGATGTCCAACTCGTCAATGCCTTGTCCCTGTTTGTTGAAGCGGAACGCGGTGCTCCGTTCTCCCTGTACCAACAGTTCCCTGTTGGCTGACGCAGCCGCCTCGCAACAGACAGACAAAGCCGCACAAGTGGAGCCCGTCCCGCTCCGCAACAGGATACGTAACTGATATGACCACTGAAATGATTTTCAAAGACGCCCACATCGTCCTGCCGACCGAAGTGATAAAGGGCCATGTTCATGTCAAGGACGGCATGATTGCCGACATCTCCGAAGGCACCCCGCCCGCCACACTGGACAAGCTGGCGTATGACCTTGAGGGCGATTTCCTGCTCCCCGGTTTTGTCGAGCTGCACACTGACCATGTCGAGGGGCACTATGCGCCAAGACCAAAGGTGCGCTGGCATCCGATGGCGGCAGTGCTGGCCCACGATGCCCAGATCGCGTCGTCGGGCATCACGACGGTCTTTGATGCGCTCCGCGTCGGGCTCGATTCCGATGCCGACCTTCAATACACCGACATGAAGGCGCTCGCCGATGCCTTCCATCGCGGTGTCGATGAGGGAACTCTGAGAGCTGATCATTTCCTGCATTTGCGCTGCGAGGTCTCTGCTGACGACTGCATCACGGCTTTCCATCAGTTCGATCCCTATCCGCTGGTCAAACTGATCTCGGTCATGGACCATGCCCCGGGACAACGCCAGTTTGCCAAGATCGAGGCCTATGCGGTCTACTACAAGGGCAAGCTGAAGATGACCGACGAAGAATTCGACATATTCTGCAAACGACGCATCGCGGCCTCCGAGCGCAATTCGGATCGTCATCGTCAGATGATCGCCGATCTTTGCAAAGAGAGGGGGCTGATCCTCGCCTCCCATGACGACGCCACGGTTGAGCATGTTGAGGAAGCTATCAGACAGGACATTCATGTCGCCGAATTCCCCACCACGATGGAAGCCGCCAAGGCCTCGCACAATGCGGGATTGGCCGTGCTGATGGGCGCGCCGAACGTGGTGCGTGGCGGATCCCACTCGGGCAACATCGCAGCCGGTGATCTGCTGGATGAAGGCGTTCTGGACATTCTCAGCTCGGACTACATCCCGATGTCCCTTGTGCAGGCCGCATTCCTGCTGGCCGATGGCGAGAAGGCCATCGAGCTGCCCGCAGCCGTGCGCATGATCTCCGATACACCGGCCCGCGCCACCGGCCTTGATGACCGCGGTGCCATTGAAATCGGCAAACGGGCCGACCTCGTCCATGTCAAAAAGTCGCGCAACACACCGGTGATCCGTCAGGTCTGGCGGCAGGGCAACCGCATCGTTTAGGTCGGGTGACAGAAGAAAGATCAAGGGAGACGGCTATGCTTGACCGCGCCGGGGCACAAGAGGCCAAAATCAAAACCGGAACACTGTTGCTGCTGGTCGGTCCAAGCGGATCCGGCAAGGATAGCCTGTTGAATTGGGCGCGTGAGAAGTTGAAGGATGACCCTCGCGTGCTGTTTGTACGGCGCTCCATTACCCGCGAAAAAGGCGATCCGAGCGAAGACCATCAAAGCATGACGGTGGACGCTTTCCAGCAGGCGGACAGTCGAGGTGAGTTCGTGATCTCATGGGGGGCTCACGGTCTGTTCTACGGCTTGCCCGTGTCCTTGCTCGATCATTTGCAGGAGGGCGGTGTTGCCGTCGCTAACGGCTCGCGCAAGACCATCCCTGAGCTGCGTGAACGCTTCGCCAACCTCAGCGTCGTCAACCTGACCGTGAAGCCGGACATTCTGGCGAGGCGCCTTGCGGCGCGCGGGCGGGAAAGCGAAGAGGAAATTACGGAGCGGCTTCAACGCACCGCCAAGCTCAAGCAGGATAGTCTGTTCGGTGACGAAACCCGCCACATCGACAATTCCGGTGCGCTCAAAGAGGCAGGCTCCGCCTTTGTCGAGCTTATTCTTACTCTTGCCAACCACGAGGCATGATTGGCCGAGGTCAGCGGGTCCTACCGGTGTGTAAAAGGGTTTGTTACAAGCCCGACCAGAATTTTAGCGGCTGATTAAGTCTTGTTCGCGATATGTCATCGGCCGGGCAGCCTGCTCACTGTTTGCTAAGATCTATTGTTATATATTACAGGGGTTGATTTTACAGTGATTGCTCGGATTAATTGAAATTATCCGAGATTTCGGGAGCAGGATTGATGACTTCGACGACGATGATTGGATATTTTGCAGCGATCTGTGGTGTCTTGGCTATGGTTGCCCCGATCTTGCAATCTCCGGTCACCCGTTTTGTTTTCGGCACCGTTCTGGGTGTCATTGCCGTTACCACTTGGCCTGCCGCAAAACTCCTGTTTGGATAGGGTGGGTGACGACCCCAACGGCTCTCGAAATTCCTGTGTCAGTTTCTGACCGTAATCGTGATCGATTGCTCCGCGAGCTTGGTGTCCGGCAGAGCCTCGAAGATTGCGCGGATGTGTGACGCAGTTCTCTCCGGAATAAGCTTGAATTCTTCCCCTCTCAGATCGTGTGGCAGCTCGTTCGTCACATCGCGTGACGTCGCCAGACACTTGACTGCTTCCACTCCGACCGTATCGTCATTGATCTTCAGATTGTAGCGATCAGGGAGGGGTGACTTATCCTCATCGGGTACAATGTGCAGATAATTTTTGGCGTAGAAATTGCGCTTGCTATCGTGTTGGTCTTGCGTCTGATTGGGCAGGAATTGCACCATGCCGCCTTCGGAATCCGTATAGAAGCAATAGAGCCAGGCATCCTGTTCGGTGAGTACGGTCAGGAACAGCTCTTCGCCGGGCGAGAAGCTGGGCTTACTGCCCCGGTTGCTCGAAAGCTTGAAGGAAAATTGCGAAGGGGCGTCCCATTCGTCATTGCGTGACAAGGCATCGATGCGGCCCGATTGCGGCGTCAGCCGGATCGAGGGAGGCAACCTGTCGAGATGTACGAACTGCTTCCACGTTGCAGACTCATTTTGCCAGTTCTTCATTGTGACCGAGAGATTGACGGTTCTGCGATCCCCGTCGCACGGCCAATAGTGACCAGACAGATGGAAGATTTTCGCCTTGTCCAGGTCCATGATATCAAGGCGTTTCTTATCCGCGTCACCCGGCGAGGTGGTCACGCTGCGATCTTTGCGGACCTTGTCAAAATTCTCGTCCGACAGCGCTTTGATCATCAGGCCTGTGCCAGCAACACGATTGAAATAGGCCTCTTCGAGCGTCTGCTTCAGCGCCTCTCCGAGATAGAGCGAAAAGTCTGTGAGGGCGTCGGAATTGCGGAAGGACACACCCTCGGGCACGAGGATCGTCACATCGGAGAACCGCAGCCTAAAATTCCGGGCGATGTCCTTAACCGCTGCCTCGAACGACATGGCTCCGTCACCGCAGGTGCTGCTCTTGAAACGTTCGGGCACGGCAATGGCTCCGCTGGAGACCAGCGTCTTGCCGAGCTTCTGATCAGAGAGGGACAGCTCGACATAATAGGTCTGGCCAAGCTCATAGAGATTGCTGACAAGGGTGAAGTCGGCATCCTTGAGGCTGCTCTCGATTGCCGTTACCCTCTCCACGCCCTTGTCCTGCAGGGCGTTGATGTCATTCATGCGGGTGAGGAGCTCGCCTGCACCGACCACCGAAATATAATCGATGCATCCGGGAGCCTTCTGCGTGAGGGAAGCCAGCAATTGCTGGTGCAGCAGGTTAGCGACCCTTGGCGTCAGGGGCGACTTCTCGGGTTTGAAGGAATGGAAGGCGACGGTGTAGCTCTTGCCGAGCCAACATGTGACCTTCTTGTCTAGCGCCTGATTGATGATCTCGCTTGCCTCGGTGAAGCTGAGGCCGACATCCGACCCTTCGGCCAATGCTCCAGAGACGGAAGCCAGAGCCATGCAGGCTGCCACTGTGATGGTTCTTGCCGGTTTCATCAGGAAATGGGAAAAAGAAAGAGCCATGGTAGAACCGGAAGAAAAAGTGGCAAAGGCGTCAGAGAAAGGCGAGACCCGCTATCGCTAGCGGGCCTTGAGTGTGTACGGATCGGTGGGGTCCTGTCAACGTGACGGGATCTTTGTAACCTGGATCTGTGTACCGGCGAAGTTGATCTGGCCGTTCACGTCCATATAGTCGAGCATGGTGCGAAGGTTGCGGCGCATGACGCTGTCATTGGCCGACGTTTCGTACCAGAAGCCGATGCGTGAATTGCTCGAAGGCAGATTGCGCATCTGGAATTTGCACGAGAAGCTGTTGAGGAATTCCTCGATCATGGACTGCTCGTTCAGCTCAAACCCGATGAAGGTCATCGCATAGCTCTGCGGGAAGCCTTCGCACTGGCCGGGCATGGCCGGGGCAGCGGGCGCGGGCGCTGCTGCCATCGGTGCAGTTGCCGGAGGAGCGCCGGGGATCGTGGCCGGTTGAGGCTGACGCGAGGTCACGCCACCGGATTTCAGATAGCCCTTGATCTGAATATCGAGCGCACGGGAGACATCCTCGGCGAGAACGCGGGAATGCTTGCCGACTTCCTCCAGGATACAGATGCGGTCGCAGTTGACCGGCAGCACCGGTTTTTCCATCGCTGTGGCTTCAAAGCCGCCGATGACCTGACCGGAAGAAACATTCAGCACATCCCCCTCGACCCGAAGGTTGAGGCGATAGATGTCGCTGTAGGGATTTTTTTCGGCCGACGCATAGACCTTCATCAGAAGGCCGGCATCGATTGGCGGCTGAGTGATGGAGCGGGCCACGTCGATAAGGGCGGCACGAGCCAGACGCTGATTGCGCGGCGTGATAAAATTCTGCGAGATGACGCCCGAGTCATACATGTTGTAGCCGTAGGCGCTCAGGGATGTGTTCACGGCCTGGCGAACCCGGCTCATGATGCGCTGACGGTTCTCCGCCACCGTATCGGTGTCGTCATCCTGTATCATAAGGACGAGGTTGGGGCGAAGCTCCTGCGCGGATGCGGCAGAGATGCCCAGAAGCGTGGAGCCCGCAATGAGGGCCGAGGCAAAAGCGGTTTTGAAGAAGGTCATGTCTGTTCTCCTGCTCATAGGACTTGTCTGTTCAATCGCTCGATCGAAGGTCACCATGTCGAGCGCTTGAAAATCTCATGGACGAGCTAGGCGCGCTTTTGTCTTTCGGCATCCGAAATTTCTTGCCAATGCGCTTAGTTGTCCCTCCGCGGGCGTTGGCTCTATGCTTCACTTTATGGTTGTCAGAGTATGAAAAGCTGCAACTGCCTTGTCACTATCCATTCGTAAAGTTTCGGATATTTGACAGGACAAGGTAAACACAGGTCACATTCTGGCAGTTCTGGCAACAGCCCGAATTTTCTTGAAGGATCGGCATTGGAACTTCGAAAAGGAGGGAGTGCAGACTGAAGTCCTCCCATGCGAACTTCCCTTGTCATTATACCGCGATATGCAACCACATTCATCGCGGACGAATGTATCTATTGGTTTCCAGAAGGTAACCAGAATTGCAGGAAATTTCCGCAGATAACTGGCATATAGGCGTGACAGACCATATGCTCGCAAAAAGAGTGGCTTTTAAACGAGTGTGTGAAAGTCTCAATCGCACGGCGGGGAAACAGGTAATGGCGCAAATCGACATCGGCGAGATCAACACCCAGATCCGCAGCATCTCCTTCGAGATTGGACTGAGCGAGGTTGATCAGCTCAAGTTTAGAAAGTTGATTTATGGATTTCTGGGAGATCGCAACGAAAGCGTGATTTTCGAGATCTGCAAGGACATCACCGGCAAGATCGATCAGACGGTGGTCAGCTTCAATGATCTCTACATTGCCATTGCCCTGAAGAAAAAGGGGATCCGCAAACTCAGCCATGCGGTGTTCGATTTCATCATGACGGTGGGGGAGGCCAAATATACCGAAGACTGCATCGCTGCCTTTCGGGCATTCCTCGGCTCTTCGCGCGAGGAGGCCGATCTGAAGCAGCTCAAGAACACCCTCTGCAGCAAGTTCCACGCCTTGCGGGTTGATCTGTTCGAGCATTATGACACCATCCGCCGCAACAGCCGGATGATCGAGGACATGAGTGGCGCCGTGCAACGCGGAGAGCTTGACAACATCATTCTCGATCGCTGGCAGGACGCCGAGCCGCCAGCACCTGCGCGCTACAACAATTTCGTCCAGCTTGCTGTGCTTCTCGCCTTCACGCGCCATGATACGAGACACAGGGGCTATTTTCATCTCATTCAGGGTGAGGAAGACGTCACCTACGCCGATGATCCGGGCAAGAGCCGCCTCGACACCATGGATGCGGACAAGATCAGCGACCAGTTCGAAAGCCAGTCCCAGCCCGATCTGGATCTCTTCGACATCGCCCTGACGGCAGCTCAGTCCGGTCCGATCCCGATCCTTTCCAAAACGCAGGAAACAAATCTGCGCCTATTCAGTCGTGTACTCACTCAAGGACATCACATTCCCCTGTCCATCGTGCGGATCATCCGGTTCCAGCCCTTGCAGAACCAGGTCATCCAGCAGCGACGGGTTGGCGGGGACGAGGCGAGCGAGAAAATCGCCGAACTCCTCAGAAACGATGACACGAGAGATTATGAAGACAGTATCGAAATGATCAACGACTGGATCAACCGCACGCAGGAAATCTGCGAGGCCTATGCCTACTGCAACCTCAAGCTTGGTCGCCTCCCAACGGAGGCCGCCGCTCGCCTTGAACCTTCCATCAAGCGATTTGAAGCCGCCTTCAAGAAGGTGAAGCGCCGAAAAGGCATCGGTGAGACGCTCGAAGAGGTGACCAAAACGCTTTCGGGCATGTATGGCAACGCCATTACGGTGCTCGATCACCTGCGCACGCTGAAAACCCAGATTAAAAATCATCAGTCAGAGACAGAGCGCAAGGACCAATTCGAACGGGACAGAGACGTGTTCTGGACCAAACTGGCAGGCAGCGCAACGGCCGAGCCGATTTCCGCAGGAGGCATCCATGCCGAATGAGTTGAAACCTGAAGAAGTGGAATTCCTGTTCGATCTTCAGGACGAAGGCGAGCAGGTCGAGACCGCACCGCGTGCCGTGACCTTTAAACGATTGTTCGACTACGCGAACCGCTCTCCCTCTGCGCCGCTTGACTTTGAGATCGAGCGCAAGTTGCGCGAGAACGGACGGCTGTTCAGAAGTTACACCAGCCTCCTGTCTGATCAGGCCATCGCCTTTTGTGAAATGGCGGCGGCAGCATCGAGTGATGACTACCCCCTGCGCCAGTTGGGCTTTTATTGCCTCAGCGTAGTGGAAGACGGTGGCGACTATTTCATCGAAATCAGTTTTGATGATGCAGATGGGGACCTCGTCGTAAAAGACGCCGCCTCGAACCCTCAGGTGATCGAATTCTGTAGCGATGACGGACTGATATTGATGTACGAATTGGGGCCGGTCGTGAAAGGGGTTAGAATGATCATACTGGATGCCGAGAACGAGAAGGATCAGCAACTGCTCGACCTGCTCAAATCTCCATCCCTCGGCATCTTCCTCAAGAGCGGACACGATGAAGATTGAGTTCCTCATACCGGTGACGGACCTGCCAGGCTATCGGCGGATCACCAGTTACAAGAAGCATCCAAAGCTCAGGATTTCTTCGGTAACGGTGGGCCGCACCGATCACAAGAGCCATAAGTCCCTGACCGAGGATTTCGACGCTCTGATCGATGCCCAGAGCGCGCTGGCTCTTGAAGGGCTGAGCGATGGTACCTGCTATCGCATGGTGCTCAATGAGAAGATCGTCTCGGGTGAAAGCTGGAAGGTGCCGGTCGCCCTGTCCCACGCCGCCCTGCAACAGGGCATCAGCGACTATTTCTCGAGCGCAACGGGCCTGCCCGATGGTGAACCGGAGATGGTGGTCTGGTCTACCGGGGCCTATGAATTCGATCTCACCCTCGACACCCAGCGCTCCTATGACATCGAAGCAAAACTGAAGCTGTTCCGGCCCGAAGCCCAGAGACTGCTCGGCGAGGGCAAGCGGCTGCTGATCTTCCTGCCTCCCCATCAGGCTACGTTGGTGTCGAGCGATATTGGCAAGTCGCTCAAGGGGCTGGGGGCGGAGTTCCATGTCATCGCAACCCTTAAAGAAGGCCTCGACCGCCTGACATTGAGTCCTGAGGAAGTGGGTGAGCAGGTCTCCAGCCAGAGAGAACCAAAACAACAGACATCTGGATCAGGCGGCAAAACACCGCTTGCTCTCGTCGCATCCCTGCTTGTCGTGGTCGCAGTCGGGGCAGGGGGGCTCTATTGGAAGGACGGTTTGGCCTTCTACCAAAGCCTGTCAGTGCAACCGGCCAGCCCTTCGGCAGCAGAGCCTCAAACGACATCAGACGATGCTCCAGATCCTCGGGAACCATCAGCCAAGAAAGAAATCATCGTAGACAACGAGCAGACGGAGCCGACAGCCAAGCCAGTGGAGGACACTCCGCCTGAGCCGGAGGCAAAAACCGAAGCCGACAAACCTGTCGAACCACAGCCCGACGTCGCTGATAAAGCGGATGAGCCGGTCCCCTCGGCCACCCCGAGCGAGCCGGAAGATGAGCCAGAAGCCAAGGTACAGCCTTACGAATTCTATCTCATCAAGAGCGCCAACGGCGCCTCCTGCATCAACGCGCTGATCAACCCAAACTTAGCGTCTGCCGAGCCGGTCGAGGCCGCAGAGGACGGGCAATTTACCTTGCCGCTCGGCGTCTCCGTGTGCGGTATCGGCATCGCCGCAACCGATAAGATGCAGCCGCGCCAGCTGGCGAGCCAGATTCCCCCAACCCTGCTGCAAAGCACCATGCCGCCCTTTGATGTCTCCCGCGCATCAGGCACAGGTCCCCAGCTGTTGCTGTTTTTCAAACGCCAGCAGAGACCGACCGGAGCCTTTCACTTCCCGTCCGCAACAACAGGCAACGAAGAACAAACACCATCCACGGTGACAATCACCCTGACCAACTAGAACCGGCCTAAATCGTACAGAGAGACTGCAAGACCAAACGTCAGCTTATTCAAAGGAACCTTGAGATGAAAAAGATCATCTTGGCATTGGCTATCGGGCTCATCGGCTCGACCCAAGCAATGGCAGACAGTCGGACAGATCAGATCAACCGGATCATCAAGCAACTTGACCCGGTCGCTTCAGCTGCTCAGGAGGGACCAGCTCAGGCCGCAGGGAGGATCGAGATCATCGTGCGTCGCCCTTCGGAATATTTTGTCACGCACTATGGCACGAGCGCTGAATTCCCGGTCTTTTTCAACTTCGGCAGTGCGCAGCTCACCGAGAAGGGCATGATCATGCTGGATGCCCTGGCATCAGCCATGCGCGATCCTGCCATTTCCAGATACCGCTATCTCGTTGCCGGTCACACGGACGCCAAAGGCAGCTGGATGAACAATCAGGACCTCTCCGAGCGTCGTGCAGAGTCCGTCGCTGCCTATCTCGTTGAGGTCGGTGGTGTCGATCCGTCTCGCCTGATTACCATTGGTTGGGGCGAAGAGCGCCTCAAAGATCCAAGCCGTCCCAACGCTGGCATCAACCGCCGTGTTGAGGTCAGCTTCGTGACCAACGAGATTGTCAATGTGGCCCCCGGCACGTCTGTGACCGTCTGGCAGGGAGAGGACAGGTTCACCAAATCCACCATCTCGGTCCAGCAGATCCACAACCGCTTCCCCGGCCTTGAGGTCAAGATCGATGGGGGCAATCAGCCTGTGACGATCCAGATGCAAAAGCAGCCAAATATTCCTGCCCGCAATGGACCAACGACCGTCGAGACTGACGGCCAGTCCGTCACCGTCGTGGTGCCGAGTGCTGAAGCCGCTCCGCTTACTCCGGAGGAAGAATGCGCCCGCCGCCTCAGCAATGACCCGCGGCCGAGCCAGCATAATCTCGATGACTTCAACACCGGACGCACGCCGCTGAAATGCGAAGAGGACTTGAGACAGCTCGCTCCTCCGCCATCTCCAGGTGGTGTGAACCGGGAAGGCGACCGGATCACGATCAACTGATCCTCTGGTTCAAGCCTCAATCGAAGGCATAGAGAATAGAAATCAACAAGGCCCGACCCTGATGGATCGGGCCTTCTCTCGTGACGGGGCTTCGCAGAAACAAAAACGGCCCTAGTCCGTCCCAGTCAAAGGAGAAAGCTACACAAGTGACCATGTGAAAGGACACGACTATGGCTAAACTCTCATTGGCCCTGACGTTGGCCATCTGCGCGAGCGCGGCAACGCTGGCTCATGCGCAGGCAGAAACTGTCGGCGATCCAGTCGTAAAAGCGACTGAAAAAGCATTGGTCGCCGAAAAGAACTCTCAAGTCCAGAACAAGATCGAAGACAGCAAGGACAAGAGCGCCGAACTGTCGGAGGTTATCAAGTCCGGCAACCCGGATGCTGATGTGCGCATCATCATCGAGACGCTGGAGCCGACAGAGGTTGTCAGCCATCTGCGCGACATGACGCGGCCCTTTGCGCTCGAAATCGTTCAGCCAGCCTTCGCCGGAACCTTCCTTACTGACTATAATCATGCAACCGAGCTGTCCCTTCTGTTCAGCGACAAGAGCACGGTTCTGAGCGAAGAGGCCAAACAGGCGCTCATCCCGCTCGGACATGCCCTCAGAAGTGAACAGCTGAAGGCTCATAGTTACCTGATCGGCGTCCATACCGATGCGCAAGGGGATACGGTCTACAATGATCAACTGAGCCATTTCCGAGCAGAGGCCATCAAGGCGTTTCTGGTCGATGCCTTTGCCATCGATCAGGCGCGGTTGGTGACGGTCGGTTGGGGGGGGACGCAAGCTCAAACACCCTCAAAATCCGCTGTCTGCCGCCAATCAAAGACTGGAAGTCAGCCAGATCACCGACACGATCAGTGCCGTGCCCGCTCAGCAGCCGATCACTGTGTGGAGCTTCAAGGACGAGGTACGCAAGTTTGTCCTCAATGCCGACGACGTGCGCCAGAGATACGCCGGGTTTGGCTGGTTCGGGCATCAGATACCCGGTGGGATGAGTGATGTCTCCGACATGGATTGTCAGCGCAAGGTCGCCAACGATCCCCGTCCGTTGACGCATCATCTCGATGACTTCAACACCGGCCGCACCCCGCTTGGCTGCGAGACCGTCAGGACACCTCCGGTTTACAAGCCCGGGCGGATCATCATCCGCTAGCGTCGGGCACCTCTGGTCAGCAAGGCGGGAATAGCGTCCCGCCTTTTGTATGTGCCCGCCTTTTGTGTTTGTAAGAAAAGTCTTGCTGGTCCGAGAAGCGGATTGAAATGCAGGAGCCCATGACCCTAGAGTAGAGGGCAAAGAAGCAATCAGATCTGGCCCGCGAATGTGAATTGACGGCATCAACTTAAGGACGTGACCTGACGATGTTCTCGCGAGCCGGATCCGCAAGCTGGAGGCAGACGATGGCACCTTGCATGGTGGGGAAGTGGGTTGCAATCGCGGTTGTTGCTGTGATGACAGTGGCTGTGCCAGCTACTGCGCAAGAGGCCTCCCGTGGGCTGACGCTGACGGTGAAGGAAAATGGTGTGGATGCGACCATCCCGCTCTACCAACGGTCTTTCGCGCTCGTTATCGGCAACGATCACTATCTTGAACCGACATGGGTCAGCCTTTCCAACGCCATCAAGGATGCCGAGGAAGTAGCCAAGGCGCTTGAGGAGAGAGGCTTCGAGGTCACGCTCGCCAAGAATCTCGACTCGCGCGAGCTTGAGAGAACCGTTGAGGAATTCGTCATCTACAAGGGGCGCTATCCCGACGCCCGTCTGTTCATCTGGTATGCGGGGCACGGCCACACGATTGACGGCGAAGGCTATCTGGTTCCCACCGATGCGCCAGATCCCGAGCTGGAGGACGGCGTCGACTTCCGCTTCAAGGCGCTCTCTCTGCGCCGCTTTGGCGAGTTCATGCGCGAGGCCCGCGCCCCGTCATGTGATCGCGATCTTCGACAGCTGCTTTTCTGGCACCGTTTTCACCTCCGCAAGATCAAAGCCGCCCGCCGTCGTGACCCGTGCCGTGACCAACAAGGTGCGCCAGTTCGTCTCCTCGGGTGACGCCAATCAGGCGGTGAGCGACGATGGCCTGTTCCGTGAACTGTTCCTTGATGCCATCAACGGCAAGGATCCCAGGGCGGATATGAATGGTGACGGATATATCCTCGGCAGCGAACTGGGGCTCTATCTCGATCAACGGGTCAGCAATCTGACCGGCAACAGCCAGACGCCGCGCTTTGGCAAGTTGCGTGCCCACGGCTTCGATCTGGGCGATTTCGTCTTCAAGGTGCCAAGCCAATCAATCTCGCCTGAACCACAAGAGCGTGAGGTCAAGACCGAGGACGCAGTTCCGACCCCAGCCCCAACCTCGATTGCCAATCAGGAGCTTCTGGAACGCATCGCGAAACTCGAAAAGCTGTTGCAGGCCCAGCAGCTCGACAACAAGACACCCCCTCAACTCACCCCGGCCCCCGAGGCTCCAGTTCCGTCCAAGTCGCCGGACACATCCAGCGAACAGCCAACAGAGACCAGCGGAACAACGGGAGAGGAGGAGAGCCCGTCCTCGTCTGAACCGGACGCGACAATCGACAAACAGCTAGACGCCTTTTTCGACGCAAAAGAGAAGTTCGGTCGTGGCGACATCACCAAGGACGAAATGGTGAAAGCTTCGCTGTTCCTCAACGATGCGTCCATGAGCGGCGACGACAAGGCGCAGCAGGAACTCGGGGTTTGTTATTGGGACGCCAGTTGCGGCTTTGAGAAGGATGAGCAAAAGGCTGTCCGTCTCATTCGGATGGCAGCAGAGAATGGCAATGCGCAGGCGCAGGCTGACATCGGCTGGATGTATTACAACGGCAATGGTGGCTACGCCGTCGACATCGGCAAGGCCGCCGAATGGTACAAGCCTGCGGCCGAAAAAGGCATTGCCTCGGCCCAGAACACCCTTGGTTACATCTATCAATATGGCAAGGGCGGCGTGGCCGTCGACGAGGAGGAAGCCGTGCGGCTTTATCGCCTCGCTGCCGAACAGGATGAGCCGAATGCGCTCAACAATCTCGGTTATATGTACAGCTTCGGCAAAGGCGGTCTTCCCAAGGATCTCAAAGAAGCCGCGCGCTACTACAGGATGGCAGCCGACCTCGGTCACACCATCGCTCAATGGGAATTGGCAAACTTCTATTTCGACGGAACCGGAGGGCTGGAAAAGGATCAGGCTGAAGCAGCCCGCCTCTACAGGCTCGCCGCCGACAAGGGAGACGCAACCGCGCTTAATGATCTTGGCTACATGTATCGCAAGGGGCTTGGTGGGTTGCCCATGGACGAGAATGAGGCGGAACGGCTTTACAAGCTCGCTGCCGAGCAGAATCAGTCCGTCGCCATGTATAATCTCGCTCACCTTTACGAATATGGCTCGGCGACAAAGCGTGATCCGAAGGCCGCGGCCCAATATTTCCTCAAGGCCCTGAAACTGCGTGAGCAGAGAACCGTTGACCTGCTGATCAACAAGCAGGGAGAGCAGCTTTCTGCTCTGACGCGGCGACATATTCAGGAGCTGCTCCGGGACGAAGGATATTACAGCGGCTCGATTGATGCCAAGTTTGGCTCGGGCACGAAGAGCGCTCTCCTGACTTACCAAAACTGAGGGGAAGGGGAGGCCCTTTTCGGAGAGGCTTAGAAATCTGAAGGCCAATTAAAAAGCCGGCCCGCATTATGGTGCGCACCGGCTTTTCTATTGTGATAGCGGAGAAGAGGGCGATTAGGCCCTGTTCTTTCCAGTTATCCAGTTCGACACATTGATCACCAGCACGAAGAAGGCCGGGACGAACAGGATCGCAAGGAAGGTTGCCGAGATCATCCCGCCGAACACCCCGGTGCCAATGGCATGCTGGGTTTCCGCACTCGCCCCGTGAGCCAGCATCAATGGCGTCACGCCAAGGGTGAAGGCTAGCGAGGTCATCAGGATGGGTCTGAGGCGAAGACGGGCTGCTTCCAGCACCGCTTCGTTTAGAGACTTGCCCTCGTCATAAAGCGCTCGGGCAAACTCGACGATCAGAATGGCGTTCTTTGCTGACAGACCGATAATCGTGATCAGACCAACCTTGAAGAACACGTCATTCTCCATACCCCTGAAATGAACAGCGAGAACCGCGCCGATAACGCCAAGCGGGATAACCAGCATGACCGAGATCGGGATGGTCCAGCTCTCATAAAGGGCCGCGAGCACGAGGAACACGACGAACATCGAAAGCGCCAGCAGCAAAGGCGTCTGGGCCGAGGTGTTCTGTTCCTGAAGCGACTGCCCGGTCCATTCGATGCCAAAGCCCTGCGGCAGTTGGGACGCGATCCGCTCCATCTCCGCCATGGCTTCACCGGCAGAGACCCCCGGTGCCGCGCTACCGCTGATGCGTGAGGCAAGGAAGCCGTTGTAACGCACCAATTGCAGCGGAGCACTTTCCCAGACGGGCGTCACGACTTCTGACAGTTCGACCATCGCCCCTGAGGTGCTGGGGATGTAAAGTTTGAGAACATCCTCCACCTGCATGCGATAGGCGGCGTCAGCCTGCACGATCACCTGTCGCAACTGGCCATCGTAGCTATAGTCGTTGACATAGGTCGACCCCATCGCAGACGACAGCGTGCTTGCGATGAGCGAGAAGGGAACTCCGAGGAATTCGGCCTTCTGGCGGTCGATCTTCAGGCGGATACTGGACCCGTCCGGCAGACCGTCCGGGCGTACGCGTGTCAACAGCGGGCTCTGGGATGCCATGCCAAGCACCATGTTGGTTGCCTTGGTCAGCTCGTCATAGCCAAGCCCGCCACGATCTTGAAGGCGCATGGCAAAGCCCGATGAAGTGCCAAGCGACGGGATGGACGGCGGCAGGAGGCTGTAGACCTGACCTTCCGGTGCCATGAACATGGTCCGGTTGGCAGCGTTCGCTTCCTCATTCGCAGTGGTTTCGCGAATGCTCCAGTCCTTCAGAGTGGTGAAGGCAAGACCGGTGTTGGTCCCGGACCCACCAAAGCTGAAGCCCAGAACCGAGAAATAGTTCTCGGTCGCTTCACGCGAGGCTACATGCTTTTCGTACATCTGAACGATTTCGCGTGTCCGCTCGGTCGTTGCTTCGGATGGCAAGGTGAACAGGGTGATGAATGAACCCTGATCCTCGACAGGAAGGAAGGACGTCGGCAGGCGCACGAAACTGTAGCCAAGCCCGACAACGATACCGACGTAAAGCACCAGCATGATCAGAACCCGGCGGACAAAGAAGGTCACGGTCGAGCCGTAAGCATCGGTTGCCTTGTCGAGCATGCGGTTGAACAGGCCGAAGAACCCGCCCTTGTTGGCATGGTGATCAACGTCGACCGGTTTGAGCAGAGTGGCACAAAGGGCAGGCGTCAGCGACAGGGCAAGAAAGGCCGAGAAGAGAATGGAGACGGCCATCGACATGGTGAACTGCCGATAGATCTCACCCACGGCGCCAGAGGCCAGCCCCATGGGAATGAACACCGCCGTCAACACCAGCGTAATGCCGATCACGGCGCCAGTGATCTGCTTCATGGCCTTCTTGGTGGCCTCACGAGGGGGCAACCCCTCTGTCGCCATGATGCGTTCCACGTTCTCGACCACCACGATGGCGTCATCGACGATGATGCCGATGGCCAGCACCATGCCGAACATGGTCAGCACGTTGATCGAGAAGCCAGAGATATACATCACCATCAGGGTACCGGCGAGGGCAATGGGGGCGACGATTGCGGGAATGAGGGTGTAGCGGATCTTCTGCAAGAACAGAAGCATCACGAGGAACACCAGGATCATGGCTTCGCCGAGTGTCTGGACCACTTTCTCGATCGAGACAGCAACGAAGGGCGAGGTATCATAGGGAACTAGATATTCCATTCCCTCCGGGAAGGATGTGGAGAGATCCTCAAGCCGGTCCCGTACCGCCTGCGCTGTCCGCATGGCGTTGGCGCCGGGCGCCAACTGGATGGCGGCAGCAGCGGAGTTCGCACCGTTGATGCGGGACGAGAAGGCATAGGTCTGGGCACCTTCCTCGATCCGTGCCACGTCTTCGAGCAGCACCCGTGATCCATCCTGTTCGGATCGAAGGATGATTTTGGAAAACTCCTCAGGCGTGCTCAACTGCCCCGAAACGCGCAAGGGAACGCTGACCCTCTGGCCGGGCAGGGTTGGCTGTGCACCGACACGTCCCGGAGAAACCTGAACGTTCTGGGCGCTGATGGCACTTGTCACATCCGACATGGAAATCGAATAGGACAGTAGCTTGTGCGGGTCGACCCACACGCGCATGGCCTTTCGCGAGACGAACGATTGTACACGACCCACACCGGACACCCTGTTGAGGGGTTGCACCAGCGTACGGTCCATGTAGTCACCCAGATCGAGAGCACTCAAACTGCCGTCTGGCGACACCAGCGCCACAACCATCAGGAAGCCCGATGAGGAGGACTGAATGGTCAGACCTGCCCGTTGCACCGACTCGGGAAGGCGTGGCTCGATGGACTTGATCTTGTTCTGAACGTCAACCTGCGCCAACTCCGGATCGGTTCCGGATTCGAAGGTCGCCGTGATCGTGGCAGAGCCAGAGGTGTCTGCAGACGATTCAAAATAGAGCAGATTGCGGACACCCGAGAGCTCGGGTTCGATGACGCTGATCACGCTGTCATTGAGCACTTGCGGCGAGGCGCCGGGATAGCTTGCACGAATGGAAACGCTCGGTGGCGCGATATCCGGATAGCGCGTAACCGGCAAAAGCGACAGGGTCAGGACCCCTGCCAGCACGATGAAGATAGCAATGACCCATGCAAAGACGGGTCTATCAATGAAAAAACTCGGCATTCGACGGTCTCCCGGATCACTGCTGCTGCTGCGGGTCGGCAGACGTTGCCATGACCGGAGAGCCGTCCTTGGTTACCCGGGTCTGCCCGCGGATGACGACACTCTCACCGGCTTCAATGCCGTCGGTGATGATGTAGCGTTTGTCCACGAGTTCTCCGAGCGTGACTTTCTTGATGTTGGCCACCTTGCCATCCTGAACCACAACGACAGTCGCTTTGCCCTCGGCATCACGGATGATGGCCTGCTGCGGAACAAGAAGAGCGTTTTCTATGGTTTTGCGCGGCACGATGGCGCGAACGAACATCCCCGGTAGCAGCGTGTGACTCGGGTTTTCGACAAACACGCGCATGGTGACGTCGCCGCTTGATTCATCAACGGTGATATCGGTGAAGAGGGCCGTGCCCTTCTGCTCGTGCAGAATGCCATTCACATCGTAAATCTCAATGGTCGGCTCGGAGCCGTCATTGCTGGCCATGTCCATCGCTGCCTGCTGCAATTCGCGAAGGCTGCTCGTCGGACGTCTCAAATCAACATAGACCTGATTGATTTGCTTGATCACGGCCATTGCATCGGCCTGATTGGCAGACACCAGCGTGCCCTCGCTGATCAGGGCCGCACCAATGCGCCCGGAAATGGGGGAGCGGATGGTCGTGAAGTCCAGATTGATCTGGCGCGCCTTCAAAACGGCGCGTGCCTCTGCAACGCTGGCTTTTGCATTCTTGGCTTCGGCTTCGGCGCTGTCGTAACTCTGCTGGCTGGTCGAGTTGGTGCTGCGCAACTGCTTGGAGCGGTCGAGCTGGGTGTTGGCCAGATCGAGAGCAGCGATCGCACGATCAAGCGCGGCCTGAGCACTTTCCACTTCGGCCTTGAAGGGCTCGGCGTAGATCTGGAACAGAGGCTGGCCTTCTTTGACCATCATGCCCTGCTCGAACAGGCGCTTTTCGACGATTCCGCCGACCTGAGGACGGATGTTTGCCGTGCGGAGCGCTGCAACACGACCAGGAAGTTCGTGATTGAGAATGAGTGTTTCTGGCTTGATGGTGAGCGTTGTGACGACAGCGGGAGGCATTTGTCCGCCTTGTGCCCAGCTGTCAGAAAGACCGACTACCGAATTGACCGAGAGACCAACTAAGAGACTCATGATTCCAAGATAAAAGGTCTTACGCAATGTTTGGGGCATTTTGCCCTCCTGAACGGGGAATTTGAGGACTGATGTCGCGAAAAGTATGAGAATGCACAAATTTATATGCGCAGAAATGTTTAGATTCAGTACTTAATGTACAAATTGGACGCTTGTCCAGATTGTTTTCTCCGAATGGCTGCTTTATTTGTTAATGAAAAATAACTTGATGAGGCCTATTGGCCGGTGTGGAGATTCGCATGTCATATATGCCTAAAGATCAACGCCGTGCTGAAATCGTGGAAGCTGCGATTAAGGTGATTGATGCGGAAGGTATCGCTGCTGCAACAGTCCGCCGCGTGGCTCAATCCATTCCGGTTTCTCCTGGCCAGATTCATCATCATTTTGCATCCGCAGATGCCCTGAGAGCAGAAGCCTTCCTGGAGCTGTGGCATCGCTTGGGGGAGGCATATTTCAGCCAGATCCAAAAGGAAAGCAAAATCGACACGATCGTCAACTTGATGGCGGGTGGTGAAGACGAAGAAGCCAAGGCATCCTTCAAGCGTTTCTATCTGGATCTGGCAGAAGCTGCCAAGATGAGCAAGGTGTTGCTTGACGTCAGGCAGCACATTCTGAAGATCGCTTATGAACGGCGCTTTCAATTGCTAAAAGAAGCTCAGCAGGCAGGAGAATTATCTGAAAATCTCAACTTGAACCAGCTAAGCCTGTCACTCATGGCGCTGTCTTTCGGTTTGAGTATGCTGGAGGAAACGGCTTTTCAACCAATGGATACGAGAGCTATTTTACGCCGAGCAATCGACGTCGAGAACAGCGCTGCCAACAACTCTGTGTCGTGATACTTCTCAAGGGGCAACATCGTCCGTGCTATGACCTTGGACAAGATCAATGTCCTACTCCCAGTCAGCGCCAACCGGGGTCCTGTTGCGCCCCTTCTCAGCCTTGATGAGCTTGTTCGCTTCATTCAAATCATCGTGATCTGCTTCTTCGGGCAGGCTGTTTCGATCACTTTCCACAAGTGCGAAGCGATAGAACATCGGAAAATGGTCCGAACCGACGAAGGGCTGCCGCTCCATGTCGACGAGCTCGAAGTCCCGTGAGTGAAAGACATGATCGAGCGGCCAGCGCAAATACCATCGCCGGGCATCAAATGTGTTGAAGAGACCGCGCCCCTGACGTGGATCCAGAAGCCGTGACAGACGCAGGAAACGGCGGGTGGTACAGGACCAGGCAACATCGTTGAGATCGCCTGTCACGATCATCGGCAGGGTTTCCTCCCGCGCGATCTTGCCGACCATCAGGATCTCGGCATCCCGTCCCATTGTGTCACGGATCGGGATGGGCGGCTCGGGATGGAGGGCTACCAGTCGGATGAAGCGCCCCGAGGGCGTCCTGATCTTGCAGGTGATGCTCGGCACCTGATCATTCAGCAGAAACCGCACCTGACCCTCTTCAAGCGGACGTCGGCTGGCGAGCAGCATGCCATAGGTGTTGGACTGCGGTCTGGCGATCACATGGGCAAAGTCGCTGAGATGGGGCATCAGCGCGCTGGCCCAGTCTTCATCGGTCTCCATGAAGATCGCGATGTCGGGGGTCTTGTCGGCAATCAGTTTTGCGACCCGGTCGAAGTCACGATTTCCCTGTTTGACGTTGCACACGAGCAGCGAGAGAGTGTCAGCTTGTTTCGGGTTGCCGTGAAACCGCGCAGTCTGTTTTCGCCACAGCGGCGTGAAGGGGAGGATATGGCCAACCTGAATGAGCATCGCCAGCCCCGCCATGCAGAAGCTGATCAGCAGCAGGGTCGACGGGGAGTGCTCACTTAAGATCGAACCCACTAGACCCATGACGAGCACCGCAACCGAGAGGGATATGACGGGCAGGCGGGTGAAATCAAAAGAACGGACGCTTCCGTGCGGAACCGGTACCAACGGCAACAGGCTTGCGAGCAGGCAGAGGCTCGCCAGTATGATTTCTGTTCCAGACAAAACGAGGTAGGGGTCCATGGGTGCGCTGGGTTCCTTCGACTGGTGTCCGACACACCAACGCGGGATTGGACCCTTTGGTTCCCGATCAGAGACGGGCGTGATGCCCGTTCTCGAGAGCCTCGAGTTTGATGTCCGGGTGACAGGCAAATCTTAAGGACAACGGGCTGGCATGACGCTACGGCAAATTCCTTGCGAACAGCGCAGAGGATTTGCCTTCTATCCAGCACCAAAATGTGAGAATAATTTTTTTTGAGTCCGCTTTTGGCTGGTTTGAAAATAAATCAATTTCTATAAAAATCGACAAAAATAGCACCAGTTTGCTATTTAGTTTCAAATATTAGTTTTTTGTTGCGTGAATGGATATATTAGAACAATAATTTTCTTCATTGATGGGTTGCTCGGATGCACGCTGAGCACCGTAGATTTCTAGTCCATTTGTATACTAGCTTCAAAGGGAATCAAAGAATGGATTGCCACGCGGGTTATCAGAGCGAAACCTCAAACGATACAGCAATCAAAGACGAACTCATCGCTCAGATACGGGCCAATGTGATCGGAGAGCGCAGCTACATTTCCTCCCCCTTCGGACCTCGCCCGTTGATCTATGCCGACTATATCGCATCCGGACGGTCCCTCAATCTGATTGAAGAAGCTATCGAGGAAACTGTGTTGCCTGTTTATGGCAACACTCATACCGAGACCTCTTTCACCGGCCGGAAGATCACCCAGCTGAGAGAGGAAGCGCGTCATGTGATCGCCGAGGCTGTTGGCGCGGATGAACGCCACATCGTCATCTTCACCGGATCGGGTGCGACGGCTGCCGTTGACCGCCTTGTTCGGGGCATCGGTATCGACGAGAAGGTGCGCGAAGGTCAGGACATCGTGGTCTTTGTCGGTCCCTATGAGCATCATTCCAACGATTTGCCCTGGCGCGAGAGTGGCGCAAAAATCGAACGCATTGATCTGGATGAAAGTGGGCAGATAGATCTCGACCAACTCGCCGACCGTCTTGCGGCCCATCCCGACAGCGCCATGAAGATAGGGGCTTTCTCGGCTGCCTCCAACGTGACCGGCGTGCGCAGTGATCTTGTTGCCATTGCCCGTCTGCTCCATGACAACGGGGCTTCATTCGTCTGCGATTTTGCCGCCGCTGCTCCTTACATGGGCATGACAATGACGCTCGATGAAACAGTGCCCGGCGCTCATATCGATGCGATCGTCTATTCCGCACACAAATTCGTCGGCGGTCCGGGCGCATCGGGCGTGCTGATTGCCGACAAGGCGCTCTTTTCTTCCGCCAAACCGGGCGTGACCGGTGGCGGGACCGTGAGTTATGTGACCGCCGAGCACCACACCTATGTCAAGAATCTCGAGCGCCGCGAAGAAGCGGGCACTCCCGGGATCATTGGCGATATCCGCGCCGGTGCCGTGATGGCTCTGAAGGAAGCCGTTGGTTCGGAAGAAATCGAACGCCGGGAAGGGGGCATCATCAAGGATGCCCTGCAGCGTCTGTCGGCCGAACCCAATGTCGACATCCTTGGTCCGCTGGACAAGGAACGCATCGGGGTGCTGTCCTTCAACATCCGCATTCAGGGGCGCTTGCTGCATTATGGATTTGTCGTGGCGCTGCTCAATGACCTCTTCGGCATTCAGGCCCGCGGCGGCTGTTCCTGTGCTGGACCCTATGCTCATGCCCTTCTTGGCATTCCCGAAGAGCGCGCCCTCGAATATGAAGCAGCCATTCAGGAAGGCAAGAGCCTGCTGCGTCCGGGCTGGATCCGCATCGGCTATAACTACTTCTTTGATCAGGAAACGCTTGACTATATTACAGAAGCCATTCTTTTCATCGGTCGACATGGGCTATTGTTCTTACAGGACTATGAAGTTGATGCCGAAAAGGGTGTCTGGCGGCACAAGAAAACCCTGAATGACGCTCCCGCGACCCTGAGAAACTTCTGGCTTTTCAACGAACGCCGAAGCAAGGCCCATTGCAGCGACGTGACCCGCTATCTTTCGGAGGCAAACAATCTTGCCGCTGAACGCAAAGAACCCTCGCTTGAGCGCCATGACGTATTCCGAAGTGACCTTGAAAGATTGAGAAACTTCTGGATGCCGCAGGACGCGATCCAGAATGAATTGTGAAACCAAAAAGAACGGTCTGTGTTGACCAGCTCGGAAAGACGGAACACTGTCAGTTTCACGAGACAACGGACCAGAAGAACGGAGACCATAATGTCTGAAACCGAAAAGACACCAGAAATCACACTTGAACAGCTTTCCGGTGCCTACACCATGCGCGCTAAATTCTACAAGCACATGTTTGACGTGCTGCGCGAAACCTATGACAACGACACCGCTATCGATTTGATGAGCAAGGCCACCTTCCGTCTCGGCTCCGAAATGGGCCAGAAACTGAAGCCGCATGGTCCGGCCAACATCGAGGCCCTGACCGAACAGTTCCTGCAAGGCATTCCGTGCAAGGACCATCTCTTCGCCCCCGAGCTTCGCAAATGCGACAAGGAAGGCATGGAAATCCAGTTCCACACCTGCCCGCTGAAAACCTCGTGGGAAGCCGATGGCCGCGAAGGCGATGAGCTGGAAATGCTCTGCCGTGCCGCCGGTGCCATCGATGCTGGCATGTTCGGTGCTGCTGGCTTCACCTTTGAAGGCGAAACGTGGAAGCCGGGGAAAACCGGCTGTTGCCGCCTGATTGTGAAACCTGGTTCTGAAGCAGCCGCTTCATAAGAGAAAATATTATTAGTATACAAGGCGATCCCGAAAACGGGACGCCTTTTCAAGGATCCGGAGTACCGGACATAACACAGACCCGTTAAAACGGGCATCACCCTCTAGCAAGTCTGGCGTTAGCCAGACTGATCATCAATCCGATCACCAACCCATTGAGGAACAAACAGATGAAACTATCTCGTAGAACGGTGCTCGCACTTGCTGCAGCAACCGCACTCGGCTCCGTTTCGGCGCAGGCTGCCGACAGCGTGAAACTTGGCTACCAGCTGCCATTGACCGGAAGCCACGCCCAGTATGGTCAGGGCTTCAAGGACGCCGCTGAAATCGCGTTGGCCAAATTCAACGCTTCCGGCAAGATCGATGTTCCGGTAGAGATCATCTACGAAGACTCCCGTTCCGACGCCAAGGAAGGCGTGACGATCGCCCGCAAATTTGTTGACGATGAAGAAATCGTCGGTGTCCTCGGCGACTTCACCTCCACCGTTTCCATGGCTGCCGCTCAGGTCTATCGCAAGGCCGGTATGGTTCAGCTGTCCCAGACTGCGTCTCATCCGGATTTCGCCAAGATCTCCAAATGGCAGTTCCGCAACATCACCACCCAGGATCAGGAAGGTGGCGTGAATGCTGAATGGCTGATGAGCAAGGGCGTCAAGAAGGTCGCCATTATCGCAGAGCAGAGCGACTGGGGGTCAGTCAGTGGTCAAGGGCTTTGAAACCCCGTTCAAGGCTGCTGGCGGCGAAGTCGTCTACACCGAATTCTTCAACCGCGGCCTTGCCGACTTCCGCTCGATCATCACCAAGATTGCCGATCAGAAGCCGGACGCCGTTTACACCGGCTTCTTCTACGAAGATGGTGCCCAGTTCCTCAAGCAGATGAAACAGCTTGATGTGTCCATCCCCATCTACTCGACCTCCGCTGCCTATAACGACAAGCTGATCGAGCTGGCTGGTGATGCGTCCGAAGGCATGTTCCTGACCGTGACCTTCCTTCCGAACCGCGAAGAGCCGCACGTTCAGGAATTCGTTGCCGAATGGAAGAAAACCCACGATCTTGCCCCGGGTCAGTTCCCCGCACAGGCTTACGATGCCGTCAATATCATGCTTGATGCCATCGCCAAAGCCTATCCGGATCTCACCCGTGAAAGCCTCCGTGACGCGGTCGCTGAGACCAAGGACTTCCCCGGCGTGACCGGCGACACCTCCTTCGACGAAAACGGCGAACCGGAAAAATCCCTCGCCAAAGCGACCGTCAAGGATGGCGCTTTTGTCGAAATGAAATAACAACAAGAATTGCCTATCTCTGCCAGCCTGGCCTGACCGGGCTGGCAGATTGAAATGAATTGGGGATTTCACTTTGGATCCGTATATATTGCAGCAATTGGCCATCGGGCTGTCGCTGGGCATGATTTATGCCTTGATCGCCATTGGCTTCACCCTGATTTTCGGTGTGCTGAACGTCGTCAACTTTGCCCATGGCGAAGTCTACACAATCGGTGCCTACGCCGGTCTGTTGGCGATCACTGCCTTTGCGCCGCCGATCTTCGTTGTCCTGCTGATCGCGCTTGCCGCTGGTTGCGTTGCCGGTATCGGCCTTGAGCGTCTCGCCTTCCGCCCCTTCCGGCGCTTCTCGGACGAGGCCTCGCTCAAGTCCAAGGCCATGCGCGAAGCAACCCTGATGTCCTCGCTCGCCATGTCCATCATCGCCCGCGAAGGCATGGAACTGATCTTCGGCTCCGAATTCCAGACCATCAATCTTGACTATCTCATCAACCAGCACATCAGCATTGGCCCGGTGACCATCGTCAACGGTGACCTGATCATCTTCGGTGTGACGCTGGTGATGCTGATCGGTCTTCAGTGGGTCCTCAAATACACCTCGATTGGTCTCTCGATCCGGGCGGTCTCAAACAACGCCCTCGGCGCCAAATATTGCGGCATCGACACCGACCGGACCATCGTCTTCACCTTCATTATCGGCTCGTCGATGGGCGCTCTTGCTGGCATTCTTGTCGGTCTTTATTACGGGGCTATCTTCCCCGCCATGGGCTTCCTTCCGGGCATCAAGGCCTTCGTGGCCATGGTTATGGGTGGCCTGTCGTCCATTCCGGGTGCAGTGATCTGCGCAATCATTCTGGGCCTCTCCGAGAGCCTTGCAACCAGCTTCATGTCTTCGGTCTGGTCGGACATGGTTGCCTACACCTTCCTGCTGCTCACGCTGATTTTCTTCCCGCAAGGTCTCTTCGGAGCGAGGAGGGAACGTGTCTAAGCCTATTCTCATCAAAGGCCTCCTTCTGGCGATTGTCTTTGCGGCCATTCCCGCGGCGCTCGTCGGCTTCGACAAGGGCTATTATTATCAGGTCGTCATGATCGCCTTCGTCTTCATGCTGCTGGCTGCTTCCCTGCATCTGGTAACGGGCGTTGCCGGTCTGTTGCACCTCGGTCATGCCTCCCTTTACGGGGTAGGGGCCTATGTGGCGGCGCTGTTGGGCGCGGAATATGACATCGGCTTCACCATCGGCCTTCCGCTGGCTGGCATCGTGTCTGCCTTCATCGCCTTTCTCGTTGCCCTGCCGACGATGCGCCTCGTGTTCATCTATTTCGCGGTGGCCACCCTCGGCATCGGTCAGATGCTGTTCCTGATCTTCCAGAACTGGGTGGACGTGACCAAGGGCCCGAACGGCGTGATGCTCTTCTCCGGCATTGACCTCTTCGGCATTGAGGTCAACAGCGACCTTGGCATCTACTATGTTGTTGCCGTTGTGGTGACTGTCTCCATCGCGATCATCAACCGCCTCAGCCACTCCTATTATGGCAACGCGCTTCGCTCCCTGCGCGAGGATGATCAGTGCGCGTCGGCCATGGGCATCAACGTCACCGTCATGAAGATCCAGGCCTTCGTCATCTCGGCCTTCTTCGCCGGGATTGCTGGTGCTCTCTGGGCCTACACCACCGGTTATATTTCACCCAATGACTTCAACTTCTCCCAGTCCATTCTGGTGCTGACCATGGTGGTTGTGGGCGGACTTGGTTCCTTGCCCGGCGTTCTGATCGGTGCGGTGCTTCTCATCTTGCTGCCCGAAGTCCTGCGCAGCGTGGGGGACATCCGCAACATCATCGTCGGTCTGGTGATGTTCAGTGCGATCCTGTTCCTGCCGAAGGGTCTCTTCGGCGAGATCAATGCGCTTAACTTCGTGCGCAGACAGTTGGGCTCCGGCTGGTCTGGCGACGAGGGACAGCAGAAAGGGATCGGGTGGAAGTGATGAGCATACTTGAGCTTAAAGACCTGACCCGTATCTATGGCGGCCTTCATGCCGTGGACAATGTCAGCATCCAACTCAACGAAGGTGAGCTAATGGGCCTGATCGGTCCGAACGGGGCTGGCAAGACCACTCTGTTCAATCTGATCTCCGGCTTCACACCACCTAGCTCGGGTGAAGTGCTGTTTAAGGGTGAGGTGATCACCGGCCTCTCGGCCCACAAGATCGCACACAGGGGCATGTCCCGCACCTTCCAGAACCTGCGCGTCTTCCCCAACATGACCGTCTTTGACAACATCTCCGTCGGAGCTCTCGGCATGGTGGGCGTCAGCCCTTGGTCATCGCTGATTGGGGGCGGGAGCAAGGGCGAAGGAAATTTCCCGCCGCAGTTGGGAAATGCTCGAAAAGGTCGGCCTTGCCGAACATGCCGACGATCTCGCCGCGAACCTGTCCTACGGCAAGCGGAAATATCTCGAGATTGCGCGAGCCCTCGCAATGGATCCCGAACTTCTGATCCTTGATGAACCGGCCGCAGGCATGAACGATTCCGAGACTGCCGAACTCGCCCAATTCATCACCGACCTCAACAAGACCGGCCTCACCATCATGCTGGTCGAGCACGACATGGGCCTTGTCATGGGCATTTGCGATCGCATCGTGGTCCTCGCCTCCGGCGCGAAGATCGCGGACGATGTGCCCGCCAATGTGCGCAAGGATCCAGCCGTGCTTGAAGCCTATCTGGGGAGTGACGACTGATGAGCAACATTCTCGAAATCAAGAATCTGTCTCTGCAGATCGGCGTCCAGAGCATCCTGCACGATGTGACGGTCAATCTGGCCGAAAAGGGCATCGTCTCGGTGCTCGGTGCCAACGGTGTCGGCAAGACGTCCCTGATGCGCTGCATCTCCGGGGTCTATCGGGCTACTGGTGGCGAGATCCTGCTCGAAGGCAAGGATATCTCCAAGCTCAAGAGCAATGATATCGTTGCTCAGGGGATCATGCAGGCACCTGAAGGCCGTCAGATCTTCTCCAACATGACCGTGCTCGAAAATCTGGTCATTGGTGGTGGACCGCTCGGCAAGCAGGAGCTGGATGATGTCCTCAAGTTGTTCCCTGTCCTGAAAGAGCGCCTGAAGCAGCAGGCCGGATCCATGTCCGGTGGCGAGCAGCAGATGCTGTGCATCGGCCGTGCCTTGATGCGCAAGCCTAAGGTGCTTCTGCTCGATGAGCCCTCGCTCGGTCTCGCACCACGCCTTGTCGGCTTCATCTGCGAACTCGTGACCAAGATCCGTGAAGAAGGTTACGCCGTGCTGCTCGTCGAGCAGAATGTCAAGGCTGCCTTGCGCATTTCCGACCGCGCCTATGTCATTGAACATGGCAAGATCGTGATTGAGGGCGACGCCAAGGAACTTGCCAACGATCCTCGCGTCGCAGAAGCCTATCTGGGTGGCCACGTCCACTAGACCCCGCAGACAAAAGACCCCGAAGGCTGCCCGGCAGCCTTCGGGGTAAAGACCAAAACCAGCGCCTACAGCTTCGGGCAGTGGCCAGTTGATCACAAAACCGGATCACGGCACCGCCCGTCGCGCAAATCAGGAAAGCGTCTTTCCTGATTGCCAAACGCATTTGATTGGAACGATCAGGATGTCAACTTCTCTTCCCTTTCCCCCCACTATATGGCTGCAAACAGCCCCTGAGCGCAAACCGGCCCCAGCCCTTAAGGGAAATGTCGAAACCGACACCGTCGTCATCGGCGGCGGCTTCACCGGCCTGTCTGCCGCCCGCCATCTGGCAAAGGCCGGACGCGACGTGGTGCTTCTGGAAGCGCAGGGCGCGGGCTGGGGGGCATCGGGTCGCAACAACGGTCAGGTCATCCCGACCCTGACCGCCGCAGAACCCGACGCATGGGTTGCCCGCTTCGGCGAGACCGGCAAGCGCTTTGCCGAAATGATCGGGGCCTCCGCCGGGATGCTCTATGATGCCATCCGTGAAGAAGACATCGTCTCCGATGCCGACGCTGAACAGACCGGCTGGTTCCAGCCTGCCCATTCTCCCGGACGGACCAAACTCAGCCAGAAGCGCGTT
The DNA here is from genome assembly GCF_963662805.1 of uncultured Cohaesibacter sp. NCBI lineage: Bacteria > Pseudomonadati > Pseudomonadota > Alphaproteobacteria > Hyphomicrobiales > Cohaesibacteraceae > Cohaesibacter > uncultured Cohaesibacter sp. Next base: position 126,761 of record NZ_OY759852.1, on the reverse strand, counting down.
GAAGCATGGAGCCGCTTCGGCCTTGACGTGCGCTATCTCGACCGCAAGGAAACCTCCGATCTGCTCGGAACCGAGCACTGGTACGGCGGCATGCTGGCCCCGTCCGGTGGCCACATCAACCCGCTGGGCCTTGCCCGTGGGTTGGCCAAGGCTGCCGAACGCCACGGGGTGACCATCCATGAAAACACCCCGGTGCTGTCCTATGAGCATGACGGGGCCAAATGGATCGTCAAGACCGAGGGCGGCACCGTCACCGCTCGGGCGCTGATCCTTGCCACCAATGCCTACACCGGCGAGCTGGTGCCGCGTCTTGCTCGGCGATTGGCACATTCCATCGTGCCCGTCTCCTCGTGGCAGATGTCAACCGAGCCGCTGTCCGATGAGCTCCGCGCAACCATCCTGCCAGGCCGTCAGGCCGTCTCGGACACTCGTGGCGATCTGCGCTTCTTCCATTATGACCGCGACAACCGCCTGATCACCGGTGGTGCCATCATGGGCTTTGGCGACCTGGCCAAACGCATGGCCAACAAGGCCGCCAACAATCTCGCCGATAGCTTCCCGCAACTGGCGCCGCCCAAGATGACCCATATCTGGAACGGCTATCTCTCCATGAACTGGGATCGTTTCCCGCGTGTTCACAGCCTCGGCCCGAACGGCTGGACCTGGATCGGCTGCAACGGACGCGGGGTTGCCCTCGGCTATGCCCTTGGCCGCGAAATGGCACGCGCCGTCGACGGCGAGGATCTGGGCGGGCTCGCACTGCCGACGACCGAGCCCAACCCGCTACCGTTCCACACCATCGGTCGCGCCATCGCGCCCTACTATCTGATCTTGTACAAGATCAAAGATCGCATGGAGCCCAAACTCTAGCCCAAACTCTAGGAAGAGCTGACCAATGAAGGACCTACCCATTCTGGAACGCCGCCGCATCGAGGCGATGATCCTCAAACATGTTTTCGATGTGATCTCGGAGCGCTCAGGCCGCGAAGAGGCCGAGGCCGTGATCGGCGAGACCTGCTCACGCTCTGCCATCGAGCAGGGCAAGGCCATGGCCGAGGGGCTTGACCACGCTCCCGACCTGTCCGACTTCGCCGCCATCCTGCCCAACTGGACCAAGGAAGACGCCCTGCAGATGGACGTCATCAAGACCGAAAAAGAGTCAATGGAATTCAACGTCACCCGCTGTCGCTATGCCGAGATGTATCGCGAAATGGGCGTCGGTGACATTGGCCATCTTCTGTCCTGCAACAGGGACGGGGACTTCTGCGTCGGCTATAACCCGGAGATCGAACTGACCCGGACCCAGACGATCATGAAGGGCGCATCCCATTGTGATTTCCGCTACAAGATGAAGAAAGGATAAGGCATGGCGATTGAGAATTGGGTGTCACGCGACATCGAGGCGCTGACCGCATTCCGCCACGACCTGCACGAAAATCCCGAATTGCTCTACGAGTGCAACCGTACCGCTGCCAAGGTGGCCGAGGCCCTGCGCAAGGCCGGTGTCGACGAAGTCGTCGAGGGCCTTGGCAAGACCGGCGTTGTGGGCGTCATTCGTGGCAAATCCAACGCCTCGGGGCGTATGATCGGCCTCAGGGCCGACATGGATGCCTTGCCCATCGAGGAAATCACCGGTGCGCCCTATGCCTCCAAGACGCCGGGCAAGATGCATGCCTGCGGCCACGATGGCCACACCACCATGCTGCTCGGGGCTGCCAAGCATCTGGCCGAGACCCGCGCTTTTGACGGAACGGTGATCGTCATTTTTCAGCCTGCTGAGGAAGGTGGCGCTGGCGCCGATGCGATGATCAAGGATGGCATGTTCGACCGCTTCCCCTGCGACGAGGTCTATGGCATGCACAACATGCCCAATTTGCCGGTCGGTCACTTCACGCTGGCCCCGGGCCCCAGCATGGGCGCGGTGGACATGCTCAACATCCGCATCAAGGGGCGGGGTGGCCATGCGGCCCAGCCGCACAACACGATCGATCCGTTCCCGGCTCTGGCTGGCATCATTCAGGCAATCCACGGCCTCAGCGCCCGCGGGGTTGACCCCTTCGACTCCCATGTTGTCTCCCTCTGCGCCGTCGAAGGTGGCTTCACCCACAATGTGATTCCCGAACAGATCAGCCTTATTGGCACAGTTCGGACACTGGACGAAGGCGTCCGCGACCATATCGAGGAACGCCTCCGGACCATCATCACCCAGATCGCGGCCGGTCATGGCTGTATTGGTGAACTCGACTACGACCGCAGCTATCCGGTGCTGGTCAATCATCCCGAAGAGACCCGTTTTGCTGCTGCAGCTGCTGCCAAGGTGACGGGTGAGGATAACGTCAGCCTCGACATGGTACCGACCCTTGGCGGCGAGGATTTCGCCTTCATGCTCAACCATGTGCCCGGAGCGATGATCCACATCGGCAACGGCCCATCGGCTCAGCTCCACAATCCCGCCTATGACTTCAATGACGAAGTGATCGGCTGGGGCGCATCCTTCTGGGCGCAACTGGTCAGAGACCGCCTCGGAGCGGCTTCCTGATCCTCAGGATCTTCAGACCATGCGACGCGAAAAAGGCCGGAGACTGCAAGGACAGCTCCGGCCTTTTTCTATGGCACTCTCGTCAAAGTGCCGGGGAGGAAAGGGTTCAGAACGCCGAGCGCGTGTCCGGTGTCACTCCTTGAGGGCGCTTGGCAGAAGCGCGCCGTTCTGAGTGCTGGGGCCGGACATTCGGGAGGCATCTCGGATGGGGATGGAGGGACAGCCCCCCCAACACGCCGGCGTTCTGAGGTCAAGAAGCAACTGGAAGTTTTAGCTTGGCAAGGTCTGCTGCTTCGTCGACGGATAGGTTGTCATGGATGACCGACCGGCAGGCTTTCATCAGCGCCAGCGGGTTGTCGGACTGGAAGATCGAGCGTCCGAACAAAATACCGGCGGCTCCGGCATTGACTATGTCGGACACCAGTTGCAGCGTGCCGTAGTCGCTGTTGGTCTTCGGACCACCTGCCAGCATGATCGGCACTGGCAGCTCTGAGGAGATCTTTTTCAGCGCTTCGGCACTGCCCGGCCAGTCGGTCTTGATGATGTCAGCGCCCATTTCCATACCGATCCGGGAGTGGAAGCGGACGAACTCGCCATCGTTGATGTCTTTTGCCAGTGCATGACGGGCTCCCATCGTCTCGATGATATGAACGATGCCCTGCTGACGGGCGGCTGTGTTGACGTCGGAATTCGCACGGAAGGCCGCGGTTTCCACGTCAGGGTCATTGTGCCCAACGAAGAGATAGGTGATCACTGCTTCGGCGCCGAGTGCCACTGCGTCGTCAACGCTGGCGACGAGACGGGTGTAGCCATCCTGATAGGCGAGCGGAGTGCCTTCGCGCCACATGGTTGTCTGGTCGAGCCTCAGAATGAGCGAAGGGCCGCCATTCTGCACCAACTGTGGCCCGAAATGCAGCGCCGACCCGAGGGGCAGAATAACCGCGTCAACACCGGCTTCTGCCATGTCGTCAAGCATCTGTTCGGGACGATCCATCCCTTTGCAGGTGCCCAGCTGCAGAGCGTGGTCAAAGGCGATGCAAAAGCCGCGTTGCGTCTTCGGGTTCAGGATACGGGATAGGCGAACTTGTTGGCCCAGTTTCTGAAGCATTGCTCTTATCCTTGCTAAACGAGATCGAAATCAATCCGTGAGTGATTCAGTCTCTGTTTTGTCGCGTCATCCAGATGCCGATCGATGAAAACCTTGTCGAATTCAGACAGGTCGGCGAAGTGGGTGAGGGCGCGCGTTTTGAATTTTCTTGAGGTCAATAGGAGGGCTTTCCGTTCTGATGCGGCCATCAGTGCCAGCTTTACTCGGACAATCTCCTGATCTTGATGATACAGGCGATTGTCGATGACAGAGGAGGCGGACAGAAACGCCCAGTCGGAACGCAGTTGGCTCAGAGCCTGCTCGCAAATGATGCCGGAGAAGCTCTGATGGGTCTCGGAATAGTTGCCACCCGTCACGATCAGGCGGACGCTTGACGCTTCGCGCAACCGTTCGCACACGGCCAGCGAATTGGTGATGACGGTGATATTCTCCATTTGCGCGATATGATCGCACATCAGAAGGGTGGTCGTGCTGTCATCAAGCATGATGGCGTTGCCCGGCTCGATCAGCTCCGCTGCGGCCCGCGCCAACTCTTCTTTCGAGGTCTCGTCCGTCTGACGTCTATAGTGGAAGTTGCTCTCGAACAGCAGGGAACTTTCGGCGGTCGCTCCGCCCCGTTCCTTGCGCAGAAGGCCACGACTTTCCAGAAGATCGAAATCCCGATGAACCGTCATGCGGCTGACCCCGAGCGTTTTGGCCAGCTGGTCAAGCTGCACGGTCTTCTGGCTCTGCACCAGATCGAGGATCTTCTGGCGTCGCTCTTCAGCCTTCATGGGCTGCTTCTCGTCCGGCTCGGCATTTCGGCCCGGATCCTGTCGACTGTCAGATTTCTTTGATTTTGCCATCGCTATTTCCCGCTCATTACGCGTCCGAAGAAGTTGTCTTCTCCAACTTGGCCGCCTTTCAGGGAAATCTCAACGCCGTCGATGGCAGTATCGGCGGAATGGACACGACAAAGTGGGGCGCCCGGCACCAGGGGGCCTGCGACGTCCATATTCTTGACACCCATGGCCGAAACCGCATGGCTGGAGCTGTCGCCACCGGCAAGGATAGCGCGGCTGAGGCCGGTTTCCTTGAGCGCATGCTTGAGCACGCGGCCCATGCCGCCTCCCATGACGGGAGAGCTGTCGGCCGAGGTCAGGCCCCGGCGTTCAAGCGCTTGGCGGGTTGCGGCGATCTGCGGATCGTCCGGTCCCTTTGCAGTGTGCAGGACGACGCCCTTGTGCTCGGATGCGAGGCGAACCAGATTGCTCGCAATCCTTTGTTCTTCTTCCTCTCCCTTCTCGACCAGTGCGACCGTATCCACGGCCACCACGGCAAAGCCATTTGCTTCCGCCCATTCAATCTGGCGGCTGGTTGTTGGCGAACAGCTGCCGCAGATGGCAATCATGCGATCAACTGCGGGGCGGTGAGACGGAGGAGGAACGAGGGGCAGGACACCCTGTTTGGTCAGATAGTCTGCAAGGGCATATTCGACCCCTGACGAGCCGACAACGAAGGTTGGTGCGATCTGGCTGCGTTCATGCAGCAACTGGCCGGTTCTGGTGGTTGTGGCATCGTCGAAGGTATCAAGAATGACAGCATCATTCTCGGCGCACAGCTCGGCAAAGGCGCTTGAGGCGTCATCGCTGAGCATGCGGCGGAAATCGAATGCCCCGATCGGACGGGTCGTCTGTTGCGCCAGATGCAGGCGCAGGTCCGCTTCGGTCATCGGGGTGGAGGGGTGGCGGCTCATGGTCGGATGACGGTCGATGCGGAAAGCCTCGCTGTCCCCCGCTACACTGGCCGCAGCATAGAGATTGGAAAAGACCACATAGCGCTTGAGGCGCGTGACGCCGACCACGACAGGGACGCCGGTACCAAAGATGTCATGCCCGATCTCGATGGCGCGGCCGATGTTGCCGATCCGGGGAGCAGAATCAAAGGTGGAGCATGTCTTGTAGTGGCAAATGGGGGCGTCGAGCGCCTTCAGTGCCTTGAAGCTGGCGGAAAGATGCTCATCCATCCACTCGGGCGTCTGGCTGCGGCTGGTGCCAGCGACGCCAACGGCCCGGATGTGTGGGTAGGCTTTCAGATCCTCCGGCGAGGGAGGAGACAGGAACAGCATTGCGGGGATGCCAGCCATGGTGACGGATTCCAGAGCGTCGGTGGAGCCGGTGAAGTCGTCGCCATAGAAGGAAAGCAGCAGATTTTGCTTGGTGCCTGTGTCTGTCATGATCTGAATGGGTCTCTGAACGTCTCGCTTGGTTGCGCTTGAGCGCATCTGATACTTGATATTTATCACAAAAAACACGATAGACAACACTGAAGATGTAAAATATAACAGAAAACATGTGATATAGACCATTTCGGGTATCTGAATCCGACGGGCTGATAGAGCTCTGAAATGGAATTTAGCTAGCTTCTGGAGTTGAAAAGCTATGAATAAGATTGGTTTGACGATGGGAGATCCGGCGGGGATTGGTCCCGAGGTCATCTGTAAGTCCCTTGATGATATGACGGCAGAAGAGCGGGCGGGCGTGATTGTTATTGGTGATCGCCTGTTTATGGAGCGTGCCAGAGATCTGATTGGCGCTGATTTTCAGTTTGTTTCGGATGGCGAGGCAAGTGGCGGTGATGTGGCTCTTGTGCAAGTTGATGCGCCCAATGCAGAATCAATTCGTCCCGGTGAAATCCAGGCAGATGCAGGGGAGGCGGGGTGTCGCTGCGTGAAAAAGGCTGTCGATATGGCTCTGGCCAAGGAGATCGACGTGGTCTGTACGGCGTCCCTGCACAAAACCGCGGTTCGCGAGGCCGGCTATAATCTCAGTGGCCATGCGGGTCTTCTCAAGCTTTATACGGGCGTCAAAAAGAACTTCGCCGTATTGGCGGGGCCGAAACTGACGGTAATCCATGTTTCGACCCATGTGTCACTGGCGGATGCCGTGAAGTGCTGCACGACCGAAGCTGTGCTCGAAACGATCCGTGTTGCCAATGAACATGTGAAGACCACCGGGGTGGCTGAGCCTAGGGTCGCTGTGGCTGGTCTCAACCCGCATTGCGGGGAAAATGGCCACTATGGCTCTGAAGATGATGACTATGTGGCGCCAGCTGTGGCTGCTGCAAATGCCGAGGGAATCAAAGCTTTTGGCCCCATTCCAGGCGATCTGGTGTTCGAGCAGGCGATTGAAGGCCGCTTTGATATTGTTGTCGCACAATATCACGATCAGGGGCATATCCCGGCCAAACTGATCGGTGGGCATGATTGCGTGAATGTTACGGCAGGTCTGCCGATCCTTCGCACATCTGTTGATCATGGCACGGCCTTTGATATTGCCTGGAAGGGCGGTGTTGCAAGTCCTGCCAACATGAAAGCAGCGATTGCTATGGCACGGCGGATGAAGCCTTTGTCCTGAGTGATTGGTGGCGCGAAGAAAGTTGTGAATTGTCGCGTACAAATCACACATAATATGTGAGTTATCCACCTTTGAAAAGAAAATGACCCGCTTCAACACTGTTGAAGCGGGTCATTTGTTGTCAACGGACGGTCTGAAATTCGTCTGTTGTGGATGGTGAATCAGACCGGGAAATCTTCCGGAGCTGTCACCGGAAGGCTGGACAGGTCGGGGAAAGGCCGGATCGGATCGCTGCCATCCCAGTCGATACTGGCATCATAGATTGTCTTGAAAAGTGTGCCTTTAGGGCCGGAAACTTCAGACAATTCAATGACCGTACCCGGATGGAATTCGGTTTCGAAATAGACATAGCGGCCGTCATCGCCAACCTGTCCATTCATGCCGATGGTCAGACCCTGCTTGGTGAGTCGCTCGAGGTCCGCAGTGAAGTTGCGCGTCCAGTAAGCGAAATGTTGTGCGCCGGTACGTCCGCTGTTCAAAAAATCAAGGTACATGGACGGTGCATCATTGAGCTGTTGCACAAGTTCCATCTGAATATACCCAGAATTCGCAAGGGCTACAGAGCGCTCGATCGGGGACTTCTCTCCTTTGTAGTAGAAATCCTGATCCGCGATTTTTTCTGCATAAAACCAAGGACCTATGCCAAGTGTCTTGGACCAGAACTCCATTGCTTCTTCGATATTTTTGACCACATAGCCGATCTGACGGACCTCGCCAAAGAACCTGCTCATTTTTTAACTCCCGAGAGAATAAAACATTATAGACAACGAACGTAACAGATATTATGTTACAAATCCAGAGGCGTCACGCATGATGCGAAACGAACCCCCTTTTTGATGCCTTAGATTTAGGGAGAAGAAATCATGGCAACGATTAACAGACGCAATCTGTTGAAGTCCGCAGCTCTTGCTGTCCCCGCAGCGCTGGCTATGCCGCACATCCGTGCAGAAGCAAAAGCCAAGTTTGTCTACAAGTATGGCAACAACCTTCCGCTGTCCCATCCCCTCAACGTGCGTGCTGCCGAAGCATCCAAACGCATCAAAGAGGAAACCAACGGCGATCTGGATATCAAGATCTTCCCGAGCAACCAGCTTGGTGGCGACACCGACATGCTCAACCAGGTCCGTTTTGGCGCGATCGACTTTTTCACCCCGTCCGCGCTGGTGATTGCAACGCTCGTTCCGGTCGCTCCGATCAACGCAGTTGGTTTTGCCTTCCCTGACTATGATCATGTCTGGGCAGCGATGGACGGCGACCTCGGTGGTTACGTCGGTGAGGAAATCGAAAAAGCCGGCCTGCACATGATGCGCACGGTCTGGGACAACGGTTTCCGTCAGCTGACCACGTCGAAGGCTCCTGTTGAAAGCCCCGAAGACCTGCATGGCATCAAGATCCGTGTGCCGGTCAGCCAGCTTTCCATCAGCCTGTTTGATGCTCTGGGCGCAGCCCCGACCAGCATGCAGTTCTCGGAAGTCTACACCTCGCTCCAGACCAACGTCATGGATGCACAGGAAAACCCGCTTCCGATCATTCAGACCGCAAAACTGTACGAAGTGCAGAAATACGCCATGCTGACCAACCACATCTGGGACGGTTATCTCTTTGTGGCAAGTGGCCAGACCTGGAACCGTCTGCCAGAAGACATCCAGAAGATTGCAGAAGGCATCCTCAACGAGAGTGGTGTGAAACAGCGTGCCGACATCGCGGCTCTCAACGAGTCGGTGCAGGCAGACCTCGAATCCAAAGGCATGACCATCAGTCGTCCGGATCCGAAACCGTTTATCGAAGCCCTTAACAAAACCGACTTCTATTCCCAGTGGCAAGAGAAGTTTGGCGATAAGGCTTGGAGCCTTCTTGAAAAATACTCTGGTAAGCTCGGCTAAGGATTAGTTATGTCGACACTTGTTGAAACGAATTCTGAAGATGGACTTTCCTCCTTTCGGGACTTCTGCGCAAAACTTGAAAAATGGATTGCGCTCGTCGTCGAAATCCCGGGAGCCATCTTTCTGGGGTTGGAGGTAGTGGTTCTCTTTGCAGGCGTGGCGTTCCGCTACGCCCTGCATTCCCCACTTGTCTGGTCGGACGAATTGGCGACCATCCTGTTTTTGTGGCTGAGCATGTTCGGGGCTGTCGTGGCCCAGCACAAGGGTGGCCACATGCATCTGACTGTGGTTGTCGGAATGGCGCCTGAGCGCTGGCAGTCCCGTATCAACACGTTGGCATCCATGTGTGTCATCCTGTTTCTCGGGTTGCTCATTCATCCTGCCCTGGAACATTCCATTGGTCAGATGATGATCACCACACCGGCCCTGCAGTTGCCCGATACGGTTCGGTCCGCTGCCATGTTTACCGGCCTCACTCTGATGATGGTTGTCGCAATCCTGCAGCTTTTCCAGAAAGCCAAGGTTTCCGACTTCATTTTCGGGGTGGTGGTGATCTCCATCTGCACCATTCTGCTCACGGTTTTCCAGACCCAGCTTGAGGAAATGGAAAACTTCAACCTGATCGTCTTCTTCGGTATCGGTCTGGCCGCACTCGTCTTCGGTGGTGCCCCCATCGCGGTTGCCTTTGGTCTGGCCACGGTCGCCTATCTCAAATACATGACCTACATGCCGATGGTGATCGTGATCAGCCGCATGGACGAAGGCATGTCCGGTTTCGTGCTGCTCTCCATTCCGCTGTTCGTGCTGCTTGGTCTGCTCATCGAGGTGACGGGCCTTGCTGCGGCGCTGGTCAACGTGCTTGCTGCCATGGTCGCCCACTTCAAGGGTGGTCTGTCCTACGTGCTCGTTGGTGCGATGTATCTGGTCTCGGGTATTTCCGGCTCGAAAGCGGCTGATATGGCTGCAATTGCTCCGGTCCTGCTGCCCGAAATGCAACGTCGTGGCAAGGAGCCGGGCGAGCTGATCGGTCTTCTGTCCTCATCGGCTGCCATGGGGGAAACCATTCCTCCCTCCATCGTGCTCATCACGGTGGGTTCGGTGACCGGTGTGTCCATTGCGGCCCTGTTCACGGGAGGTCTTCTGCCTGCTGCGCTTGGTGCTGTCGGCCTTCTGATCGTGGCCTACTTCCGGTCACGTGACGAAGACGTCAGTGAAGCCAAACGCGCCACCAGCCGGGAAATCTTCCGGGCCATCCTCGCAGCGCTGCCAGCCTTCCTCCTCTTGGCAGTGATCCGTGTGGCCGTGGTCGCCGGTGTTGCGACGGCAACCGAGGTGGCGACTGTCGGTATCGTCTACACCTTGCTGGTCTCGATCTTGCTCTATCGCAAGTTCCCGATCGGCAAGATGTGGAAGATGCTGTGCAACTCGCTGGCCTTGTCCGGTGCCATCATGATCATTCTTGGCACTGCAACCGCAATGGCCTGGGCCCTGACCCAGTCCGGCTTCTCGCACCAGCTGGCCTCCGCCATGGAGCAGATGCCCGGTGGTGCAGCCGGTTACATGGCGCTGTCGATCGTCGTCTTCGCGATCCTTGGCAGTGTGCTGGAAGGCATTCCGGCAGTGGTGGTCTTCGCACCGCTTCTCTTCCCGATCGCTCTCGAGCTCGGGATCAGCGGTGTGCACTATGCCATCATGATGGTGCTCTCCATGAGCCTTGGTCTGTTCGTGCCGCCCCTCGGGATCGGCTTCTATCAGGCCTGCGCCATTGGTGGCATCAAGCCTGATCAGGCAATGAAGGCCATTTGGCCCTATATGGCAGCCTTGCTTGCTGCAGTTATCTTTGTGGCCTGCGTGCCTTGGGTCACAGAGCCTGTCTTCTGATCCTGAACCAATCAGACAGACACCAGAACGCCCGCGTCCTGATCATGGATGCGGGCGTATTTGCGTCCAATGAGGCGAAAGTCAACCGAGAGTCTCACTCGGGTAACGTCTGATATCTCTGGGAAGTCTCTGTGGCAGGGCGCTCTTAATGGAACACAGTTCGACGCCCCCCCCGATGCGCATCAGGAGCAAGGCATATCAATATGTCAAAGGAGAAAATTTGGCTGGGGATCCTGGACTCGAACCAGGACCGACGGAGTCAGAGTCCGCTGTTCTACCATTAAACTAATCCCCAGCAAAATCAAGGACTTAGACAGATGTTTTACAAATTCGACTATTTGCACTCGAATTTGACAGCGAACTATCTAGGTTTAATGTGATGCGGTTTGTAAAACTCATTGAGAAATAGGTCAAGGCCATTATCGCAGCTTTGTCACAATCTTTTCAAAAACGGCGAATTTCCCACAAGTCTGGTAAGGGAGTGTGCCAAGAGTTTGTAAAACTCCATATTTTCAATGCTCTTGGGCTATGTTGTGTTTAGTTCCGATTAAATCAAAGTTGCTCGAAAAATAGCTATTGGTGATTGTAAAGGTGGGATTTAAAACTATATCGGGCTTCGGTTTCGAATTGAGCTAGCTTGACGTGCAAGTGGCCTGTCTTTGGAACACATAAACTTGCCTCTGTTCGAAAACGATACGACGGGTTAGGTGGATGGTGTGAGTTCGCTGCGTTCTTCACGAACTCACACTATGCGGAAATGGTGTTGAAAAAGTCGCTCTTGAAGTAATCGCTTGGTCCTGATTCAATCCTTTTAGGAAAAAGGGGGGATTTGCGAATGTTGGGGCCAAGGCAAGTTGCGCAGGCAGCACTCTTTTATGAATTTTCGATTGAAGATCACGTTCCTGCTGATCACTTGTTGAGGAAGGTCGACCACTTTCTCGATCTGAGTGAAGTCAGATCTTTCCTTGCTCCCTATTACAGCAGCCAGGGTCGTCCTTCGATTGATCCAGAACTGATGATCCGGATGTTGTTGGTCGGCTACATTATGGGCATTCGCTCTGAACGGCGCATCTGTGAGGAGGTTCACCTGAACCTGGCCTATAGATGGTTTTGCCGTTTGGACTTGGATGACCCTGTTCCTGACCATTCGACATTTTCCAAGAACAGACATGGCCGTTTCCGGGATAGCGATCTTTTCCGTCACCTCTTCGAACTGGTGTTGGCCCGCTGCATCGCAGAGGGGCTTGTCGGTGGGGAGGCTTTGGGTGTTGATGCTTCTATCGTGCAAGCTGATGCAAAGCGGCTGAACAAAGTTGAAGCATCAGATTGGACGCCAGAACGGATCACGCGGGCGACAGAAGAATACTTCGAGACCCTTGATGATGCCGCTTTCGGCGCAGCAACCACAGTGAAGCCAAAGGTGCTATCGCCGGTTGATCCGGCAGCACGCTTTACTGGAGCAAAGAAGGCCTATTCGATCTTTGCCTATTCCACTAACTATCTAGTGGACTTGGATAATGCCGTGATTGTTGACGTTGAAACAACAGCGCCAATCCGGCAGGCGGAAGTCAATGCCGCACTGGATATGGTTGATCGTGTTGAGGAGAAGTTCGGAATTTATCCTGAGCGCTTCGTCGGTGATGGCGCTTATGGCAATGCCGAGACACTTGCTTGGCTAGTTCATGAAAAAGGTATCGAGCCACATGTTCCTGTCCTCGACAGATCGCAACGGCTCGACCAGACATTCTCGAGGACCGACTTCAAATTCGACTACGAGAATGACCGATACATTTGCCCTGATGGCAAAGAACTGCTGCCCAATCGCCGTCAATTCCAGACAATCCGACCTAAGGTGAAGGATGATGAAAACATCCGATATCGTGCTGCGAAGGCGGACTGCCATAACTGTGAGTTGAAGTTCAGATGCTGCCCCAATACTGCCACCCGACACATCACCAGATCGATCCATGAAGGAGCGCGAGACTTCGCCCGAGATCTGGCAGATACCGATGCCTATATTGCCTCTAGGCACGCCAGGCGAAAAGTTGAGATGCTGTTCGCTCACATGAAGAAGATCATGGGGCTGAATAGACTGCGTCTTCGAGGACCAAATGGAGCAAAAGACGAGTTCACACTGGCAGCCACAGCGCAGAACCTGCGCAAGATGGCAAAGCTGCTCCCAACACCAGCATGAGGGAGCGTCGAGCCTCCCAAAACCACCCTTCATTTTGCGCTGCAACACATAATTTTTCAACAGAATTCGGACGAAGCTGACTTTCGCTGCAGCGCCCATGTCCTTTTATGGTTACCCAAAATGTGATTTCACAGAATGAACGAATTTGTCGGAAACGCAACTTTAGATTTAAACTTGTGTTTTAAAATACTCGGTCAGAAGTTACTTCGCCCTAAAACTTGAATGATTGAACATTTGATTGAGTATAAATGATTGATAAAAAATACATGGTCGCAATTGTTGGCACTACTTTTCTTGCCATCTTAGGATTGCGGGTCGGTGGTGAACGCACATCCGCCTCCGAACAACTACAGGATTGTTTATCACAATCTGATCTAGCCTGCGTAGCAGAACTTGCCTATCGATACCCATCATCGATTGATTCTGACATTGAGAGAAAGAAAGCTGCGATTAGTCTTGCTTATCTTGGCAAACCAGAGAAAGCATTTGAGCTCTACACTGATCTTAAGTGGAGAAAAACTTGGTCACTCATTAAGCTCTACGACATTTTCTACGCCCTGACTTCAAGCCATTCTGACGTGCCTGAAAGCTTCAACGCGCAGCGTTCAAGAGCCAAACGCATCAGAATTGCAAGCGCGGTTTTAGTCTACTTAATCGTAAAAAATCGCACTGATGAAATCGATGGGTATATGAAAAAAATTGTCGATGCCAATGAAAAGTTGGCTGTTCTAAACTGTGCATGGGCCATTGTGGATCGTCCAGTTGCGCTAATGCACCCTGAATATGCAGAGCGCTTAAGTGAAGTTATTGACAATCAATTGAATAGTCTTAGTCAAAACAAAATCTCCATTTCCGATCTTCAGGCACCGGACTTATTGTCAGTATCGCACAAAAGCCAAATAATAGCCGTCGCTAACAGAATTGATAATCATGACAAGCGAAAGCGCTTCATTGATAGTCTCGTAAGGTACAATCAACGTGCAACGAAAGAAGCGGAATTGTTTCAATCGATTGAAGTATTGGTTCGGCATGGAGACAAAGAGCATGCAATCGAAAAAATAGAAGCAATCACAAGCGTAGGTAAGCCAGAATTTTATTATAAACGCTTTGCGTCATTCTTTTATGCTCGAGACTTTTACAGAGTTTGGCAGCGAAAAGATCCCGTCTTTCAAGACCTATTAGCTGAGGCCGTTATCGAGCGGATCCGTTCCTGGAATGATCCGGTTTGCAAAACAAATGCCTACACCGGATTGGCTCTTTTCTATGCCTATGCTAATCGAAAAGATGCTGCGCTTGCCCTACTGGATCGCTTTAAAGAATTGGAGCCTGTTGCCTACAAAAATTTAGGTGGAGAAAGCTCGTGTCAAACGCTTGGTTTTTTCAGCACGACGATTTTCCGATTTATTCTCGGTGCCGATAGCCTCATCGAAATAGAAGACTACCTCGCGCAATTTGTTGGAAAACCTACACAAGAACGCATAGCTTTGCTTTCTGAATTTAAAAGCCAATCGTTCTACATATTGACCCACGCCGTCGGATTCTCTTCTTTTCAACGCCGCGAAAGAATTCTCAAGCTTCGCAACGATATCGAGGCAAAGCTTTTGCCTGAGGACACGCGAGGTAGTGCAGACGCTTATGATATACGTTGGCCAACAAAGTCCGGCGATTGGAAAATTGTCCTAGCTGAGATTGCCAATGCTTTCGAGCGATCAAGAAAAGGAACGGGGCAGGATCGGCCGTCTGACGAACAACTCAGCGATCAGCTTTTTAGCAAATTTCCAAGTGATGAGCTGATTGAAGAAGGATTTTTTTGGCGCGAAGGTCGGGCAAAACACTAAATCGCTACACCCTAATGCGGGCATCGGCTAGTCTTATACCATGGCCGCTTTGGGCTCATTTTGTGAGCTCGCTGCAATCAGCATAAAAGTCCGCAAAGGGCTTTTGCTTAAATCGAGAATCTGACGCGATTGCAGGTTAACGGAAATGAATATCGCTCTTGAACCTGATGATGGCCTGCTTGATGTAGGGCAGAGGTCGTTCCAAATACAGGGGCGGTTCAAAGTCGCATTTCGAGTGCATTCTATGCGACTGGATAGTTTTACAAATTCGGGTGTATGACGTTACAAAAGCGGTGAGTTTTACAAATAAAACCGCAGGATTCTGCGGTTGGTCACTGCTCTACCATTAAACTAATCCCCAGCATTGGGCCTAGAAGCAGCCCTGCCGAACCCGGCAGAACGCTCATGGACGAACGTTGTGCGGGGGTTCTATAACCGTCAGATAGGGGCGTCAAGAGGGCTTTTTGAAAAAGCTGTGACACTTGTAAATTTTCGCTCCTTTCCCACAGGAGTGACAGGATTTCGTCGCCTCGGGGTGCCAAAAAAGTTCTTTTGGGTCAATACCGACGGCACCTGACACGCCCTGCGACCAAATGAGATTCTCACCGGCGCGAGAGTTTCGGGGCGAAGCGCCGGTAACGCTGTGCGGCAATCGCGACTTGCCCTTTTGCGTCAGGCTGCTAGAGTGGTTCTCGACAAACTGATTGAATCACATGCTGCGCGCCATGCCTTGTCCTCATGTTTGCAGCGCAGCGGGAGACAGAAATTGGCACAGGACGCTGAAGGCAACCCGCGAGGGAGCCATTCAGCTGCTGGCCTTGAGCGCGGCCCTGATCGACCCACTGCCACCCATGGACATGGAAAAGGGCAGGAGAACGGGGCAGAAGCGACACCTGTCACACAGACCAAAACGGACGCCGACAAAGCCAACGGGCTCAGTGCGTCCAAAATGTCTCGGCAGGGGGAATCCGTCGTCTTGGACCCGGATACCCAGAAGAGCCAGCAGCCAGGGCGCAACAGGCGCCGGTCACGCTCAAGGCGGCGTCGTGGTGACAACCAGACACCGGGCTTGCAGCAGACAGGCAGTGGTCCCGATGCTCCAGTGCAAACTGTAGCAAATGGACAACCTGCGACAACTGGAAAGAGTGAACGCCCCTCCGGCAGCGGATCGGCGGATGGCACAGCTGCATCCAACGCACAAGCTGGGCCAAACGGCCGCCCCTCCAAAAAGCAACATCGCAAGAACCAGTCCGGGCGCAATCGTCAGGACGGGCGAGGTGATGGGCGCAATGATGGACGAGGGGACGGGCGGGGTGAAGGTCGTCAGGATGCTCAGGCGCCTGGGCGCTCCTCCAATGAGAACGAGCGGCGCGACGACCGAGGTGGAAAGTCTTCCTCGCAAGGCGCTTCTCAAGGCTCTGGGCAAGACAATCGCAACAAACAGGCAAGACGTGGCAATCCCGGGCAGGACAATCGCCCCGCTCAGGGTGCGCAGGCCAATGGCCCCAAACCACAGCGTTCCCAGCATGGGAGCCCGGCTCACACTCACGCTCATGCAGACAGCCGCCAGACCTATGCGGCGCTTGACTTGGGCACAAACAATTGTCGCCTGTTGGTCGCCGAACCTCACGGACAGAGTTTTCGCGTGATCGATGCCTTCTCGCGCATCGTCCGCCTGGGCGAGGGGCTCTCCCAATCCGGACGGCTCAGCGATGATGCACAGGACCGGGCGATTGCCGCACTCAAGGTGTGCCAGTCCAAACTGTCCTATCGGGCCGTCAAGCGTTTCCGCCTGATCGCGACCGAAGCCTGTCGCCGCGCCCAGAACGGCAGCGCCTTTCTGCAACGGGTGCAGCGGGAAACCGGCCTCAAACTCGAGATCGTCAACCGCGAGACCGAGGCGCGCCTCGCCGTTGCCGGCTGTGCCTCTCTGGTGCATCCTGAAGCGGACGGTGTCGTGCTGTTCGACATTGGCGGCGGCTCGTCGGAAATCGTCTGGCTTGATCTCGACCCGCTGAACGAAGAGGGGCAGCCTCTGCCGGGTGAGAAGCGCAATCGGCAGACCCGGCGCGCCATGCGCCATCTGTCCGAACGCATTCGCTGTTGGGCCTCCCTTCAGGTTGGTGTTGTCACCCTGTCCGAAAAGCATGGGGGACATCAGGTCACCCGTGACGACTTCGAGGCCATGGTGGCCGAAGTGCGCGAGATGCTGCACCATTTCGAAGAGCGCGAGGCGCTGGCCGAAGCGATCAAGACCAAGCATATTCATATGCTGGGAACGTCAGGAACCGTGACGACCCTTGCCGGTGTGCATCTGGGCCTCGAACGCTACGACCGCCGTCAGGTCGACGGAACATGGCTGACGGCGACCGAGCTTCGTGACATGATCGGGCGGGTGCTCGACATGAATTTCGAGGAACGGATCAAAAATCCCTGCATCGGACAGGATCGGGCCGATCTGGTTCTCGCAGGCTGTGCGATCCTCGAAGCCTTTCATCGGGAATGGCCCTGCGCCCAACTGCGTGTCGCCGACCGTGGTCTGCGCGAAGGCATCCTGATGGAAATGATGATCGACGACGGGGTCTGGACGCAAACGTCGGGCAAGAAGGGCAATAACAAGAAGCGCCGCAATCGCCGCCGGGGCGGTCGAAACAATCGCGGTGGTCAGGGACGTCGCCCGGGATCACCTGACGCAGAATGAAGCGCGCCAAAAAGCGGGCGCGACCCCAAAGCATGAAGAGAGATAAGCTGCTACGCGAGAGCCTAGAGCCCGCAGGCAGCCGGAGAAGGACGAATGGCAAAGAAGTCAAGTGGTGGTGAGGGCCAGGATAGCCGGGGACATCGCGTTCAGAAAGTCCGTGTGAAGTCGGCACGTGGTCGCAAGAGCTCGTCGACCCGCTGGCTTCAGCGCCAGCTCAATGACCCCTATGTGCAGCGCGCCAAGCAAGAGGGCTTCCGCTCCCGCTCCACCTTCAAGCTCATCGAGATGGATGACCGCTTCCAGTTCCTCAAACCCGGAATGCGCGTCGTTGACCTCGGCTGTGCGCCCGGCGGTTGGTGTGACATCGCGGCCCGTCGCGTGCATTCCAACAGCGACAATCCGCTGGTCGTCGGCATTGACTATCTCGGCATGGACCCGCTCCCCGGCGTGACGGTGCTGCTTAAGGATTTCCTCGACGATGATGCGCCGCAGATGCTGTTGGATGCGCTCGGCGGCCACAAGCCGGACGTGGTGCTCTCAGACATGGCTGCACCCACAACGGGCCACAAACAGACCGACCATCTGCGCACGGTGCACCTGTTCGAGGTCGCCGCCCTGTTCGCCAAGGAAAACCTGCGTCCCGGCGGGATCTTCCTCTCTAAGGTCTTCAGGGGTGGCACGGAACACGAGATGCTCGCCGAAATGAAGCGCGACTATGAGACCATCCATCACATCAAGCCGCCTGCAAGCCGCAAGGAAAGCCCCGAAATGTATGTGTTTGCCAAAGGTTTCCGCGGGCAAGCTGAGGATGACCGCATGGGCGACGAAGACGAGTGAGCCTTCTGGCGATGTGTGATGAAAGCCCAATGATCCGCCCCTATGAACCTCAGGACAAGCTTGGCATTCGCGATCTGATCGTGCCGATCCAGCGTGGAGAATTCGGGCTCGACATCACCTATGACGACCAGCCAGACCTCAAGGACATTCCCGCCCGGTATCAGGTTGGACATGGCGAATTCTGGGTGGCCGTCGAGGGAGATATGGTCGTCGGCACCATCGCTCTTGAGGATATCGGCGAGAACATTCTGGCCCTGCGCAAGGTCTTCGTTCATGCCGACTATCGCGGATCGAGCGGCCTCGCTCAACGGCTGCTCGCAACGGCAATCGATCATGCCCGTAGCAAGGGCATCGGCTGGATTTACCTTGGCACGACAGATCGGATGCAGCGCGCCCATCGCTTTTATGAAAGGTCCGGGTTCGAGGCAGTCAACAAGCCCGATCTACCGCCCAATTTCACCTTTCCCAAAGTCGATAGCGTCTTCTACAGGCTTGCCATATAGCGCGAACAAACTGCTGTGTTTTTTTGGCAGTGGCAGTGATCCATCCGGAAACTAGAAGCGTAGCAACGTCAGAGCGACCCTAGAAGCTCTTCAACGTGCCGCTCTTTTCTGCCCCTATGTGTCACAGTCCCCCACACATTTGCGCTCGGCGGAGAAGGGCGGCATTCATCCGGATCCTCCAACCGATAAACCCCTCGCTTATTGCGGAGCATTGCAAGCTTTTCATGTATGAACAATCCCGGACCGGGTGCACGTGACCGCTTATCCTGCTACTCATAACGCTGATCCGAATTGAAGACCGCATGGTGACAAGGACCCCGAAATGACCGCAAACTGGCCCGATACTCACCCCAAGATCGCTCACGGCAAAGTGGGCATCCTCCTCGTTAATCTGGGGACCCCCGATGGCACGGACTACAAATCCATGCGCCGCTATCTCAAGGAATTCCTCTCCGACCAACGCGTCATCGACTATCCCAAGTGGAAATGGTGGCCCATTCTCAATGGCATCATCCTGCAGACGCGGCCCCAGAAATCCGGTGCGGCCTACGACAAGATCTGGAACCATGACAGGAACGAAGGGCCACTGCTGACGATCACCCGTAGCCAGTCCGAGAAGCTCGCCGAGCGGCTGGTCGGCCATGAGTTGGGGCGCGAGGTAGTGGTGGATTACGCCATGCGCTATGGCAATCCATCCATGAAGTCCCGCATCGAGGCTTTGGCTGAGCAGGGTTGCGAACGCCTGCTGGTTCTGCCCCTCTATCCCCAATATGCGGCGGCGACGACGGCGACAGTCAATGATGTGGTTTTCGACGTTCTGCAGGACATGCGCTGGCAGCCGGCCCTGCGCACCTTGCCGCCCTACTATGATGATCCGGCCTATATCGACGCCTTGGCGACCTCGCTTCAGAAACAGATCGCAAGTCTTGATTTCGAACCTGAAATCATCCTTGCCTCCTATCATGGCATCCCGCAGCGCTATTTCGACAATGGCGACCCCTACTATTGCCACTGCATGAAAACCTCGCGCCTTGTGCGCGAGAAACTGGGCTGGAGCGCTGACTATATGAAAACCACCTTCCAGTCACTCTTCGGGCCGGAAGAATGGATCAAGCCCTATACCGACGCGACCGTTACGGAACTCGCCAACAGCGGCGTCAAGCGCATGGCCATCGTCAATCCCGGCTTCTCTGCGGATTGCCTTGAGACCCTTGAGGAGATCGACGGTGAGAACCGCGAGATTTTCATGGAGCATGGCGGCGAGCAGTTCGCCCATATCCGCTGTCTCAATGACAGCGGCGAAGGCATGGACATGCTTGAGGCCCTCACTCTCAATGAGCTGAAGGGCTGGATCTGAGCGAAGCGCATTGACACAAGAAAGAGAAGGGCCTCAGTCCTTTTTCACATCCTCAACGATCCTGTCGATTGCATCGATATGCGCCTGTTTCTCCGTGTCCGGAATGAAGCTCGCCGCAAAGCTGTTCTTGGCAAGAGTGATAATGTCATTCTCATCAAGATCGAGAGCTTTGTGAATGGCGCGGTAATTGTCGTTCAGATAACCGCCGAAATAGCTCGGGTCATCGGAATTCACGGTGACCAACAGCCCCGCATCCATCGCCTTCTTGACCGGACTGTCGCCGATGGTCGGAATGCCTTTGAGGCGAAGGTTGGAGAGTGGGCACATGGTTAGCGGCGTGCGCTGCTTGGCCAGTCGCCGGGTCAGCTCAGGGTCGGTGAGGGCACTGTTGCCATGGTCTACCCGCTCCACTTTAAGAAGATCGAGCGCTGTGCGAACATTTTCAGCCGGCCCTTCCTCGCCCGCGTGTGCAACAGGGGTGAAACCCTCCTTGCGGGCGGCTTCGAAGACACGTTCGAACAGCGGCGGCGGGAAGCCCTTTTCCGAGCTGTCGAGACCCACCGCATAGATGTGTTCCTTGTGTTTGCAGGCGCATTCGAGGGTGTCGAAAGCCTGCTCTTCTGGGAGATGGCGCAGGAAGCACATGATCAGTCTTGAGGTGATGCCGAGCTCCGCCTTGGCTTTTTCAAGCGCTGAAACAATCCCGCCGAGCACCGTCTCAAAGGCAATGCCACGATCTGTGTGGGCTTGAGGGTCAAAGAACATCTCCACATGGGTGAGACTGTCCGCATGGACCTTGAGCAGATAGGCCCAGGTCAGGTCATGAAAATCCTGCTCGGTCTGCAACACGCTCATGCCCATGTAATAGAGATCAAGAAAGTCCTGCAGGCAGTCGAACTCATAGGCTTTTGCAACATCCTCGACAGTCTCATAAGGCAGCTCGACCTTGTTGCGTTTGGCAAGCTTCAGCATCATCTCCGGCTCCAGCGTACCCTCGATGTGCAAATGCAGCTCGGCTTTGGGCAGACGGTCGATGAGGGCATTGGCGAGATCGGTCATGAAACACTCCGGAATTCGACTATGAACAAATACAGGGTCTGGCAATTCTACAGATCTTGCCCGAATGCGAAAGAGTAAAGCTTAGACTGTCCAACTTATGCCCCCGATCCCCGTTGATGAGGGGCAGAAGAATAATGGGCCAATGTCAATCAACGGAACATTGGAGCCATGGAAAACACGACAAATCTGGCATTGCCCTATCTGGTCGGATCGCAGGACCAGAAACACGTCACCCACAATGAGGCCTTGCGCATTCTCGACACGGTGGTTCAGCTTTCCGTGCTTGATCGCAATCTGACGTCACCGCCCTCCGAACCGGACGAGGGCGAGCGCCACATCGTGGCTGCTGGCGCAAGCGGTGACTGGGAAGGATGGGACGACAGCGTTGCCGCCTATCTCGATGGCGGCTGGGTGCGGCTGATACCGGGCACCGGCTGGTTTGCATGGGTCGAAGCGGAAGTCGCCATTTGTGTCTTCAACGGCACGGGCTGGGTGCTTTTCACCGACTTTGTGGTCGAGAGTGGCGTCGGCACATGGGGCATCAACACCCTTGCCGATGAAACGAACCGCCTTGCCGTCAAGTCTGATGCGGTGCTCGTCAGTCATGATGACGTGACCCCGGGCTCGGGCGATGTGCAGGTCAAGATCAACAAGAGCACCTCGGCGAATTCGGGCACTTTTCTCTTCCAGACCGACTGGTCGGGCCGGGCGGAAATGGGCCTTGCCGGGGAGGATGACTTTTCCTTCAAGGTCAGTCCCGATGGCGCGAGCTGGTTCACAGGAGCAAAGATTGGCAAGGATACGGGCCTTGTGTCCTTTCCTTCTGGCGTCGACTTTGTCAAACCCAAGAACTGGATCATCAACGGCGACTTCACGGTCAATCAACGCGAAGGCACCCGCACGCCGGGAACAGGCGTTTATGGCTATGACCGCTGGAAGGGGCACGCGGACGGGTTGGAGCAGGTGATCGAGGATCTGCCAGCGGGGGACTATACGCTGACCTTTGACAGCGTCAGCGCCGGAGCCGGAACCATTGCCGGTACGACCGGCACAAGCCCGATTTATGTGACCGGTCTGACGGCAGGGGATACATCTGTTGTCGTGCCGTCCGATGCAACCCGCGTCTCTGTCTGCGTCGGTGACTGCCGCGCTATGGCAGATCCCTATGAAGACAGAGACACGGCAACAGAAGAGCTGCTTTGCCAGCGCTATTGCTGGCAGGGGGAAATCCCCAATACACGCGGGGTGCGCTACTTCGGGGAAACAGAAAGCTACGCGGAAGCCGGAAGCGTTTCCCTGCCTGCTTCGATGCGCGTTGATCCATCCGCTTCGATCGTGACCGCTCCGACATATTCCAATTGCAGCAACTTGACGTTTTCTGCGTCAAAGACCGCTGTCTGCATCAGGGCCACGGTCACGTCTGCGGGCAAGTTCAGGGCCTATGATGGTGTCTATCGCATGGATGCGGAGATCTATTGATGACTGTCACCGATGCAAGATTTGTCGAGGGAATGATGATTGTCGCCACTATTGACGGCAGGGAATGGCACATCCCCGATAACATGGCCAACGGACATCGCCAGATGGTGGCGCAATGGGAAGCAGCGGGCAATGTGATTGAGGCTCTGGAAGAGGAGAGCCAGAGCTAGATTGCTTCATTCCCGTTGCAACGCAAGAGGTGCCGACGGTTTAGCCGGCACCTCAAAGGTCCAGAAAGAGCGATCAAACCGCGTTCTTGCTGGTGTCCATGGTCAACAGACCATGGTTGACCATCACTTCCCAGCATTCTTCGGGTGTGTCGACGATGATGAAATAATCGACATCTCCCGGAGCAATGGTGCCATGTTCAACGAGAACGTCGAAATTCATCACATTCTGCCAGAAGGACTTGCCAATCAGGATGATCGGCATGCCTGTGATCCGCCCTGTCTGCTTGAGGGTCAGAATGTCGAACAGCTCGTCAAGCGTTCCAAAGCCACCGGGGAAGGCAACGAGCGCACTGGCCCGCATGGCGAAATGCATTTTGCGCAGGGCAAAATACTGAAATTCGAAGCTCAGTTCCGGCGTGACATAAGGGTTCAGATGCTGTTCGTGCGGCAGCTGGATGTTGAGGCCAATGTTGAGGGCTCCTGCGTCATGGGCGCCCCGGTTGGCCGCTTCCATGATGCCCGGCCCACCACCGGTGCAAATGACATTCTTGTGCAAGCCGTTTTCCGGGTGAAGGGCTCCACCACGCTCCGAGACGATCCGGCCCAATTCCCGGGCCTGCTGATAGAACAGATGATCTTCCGGTGTCCGGGCGCTGCCGAACACGACGACTGTCGAGACAATGCCGTGATCGCGCATACCGAGATCCGCCTTGGAGAATTCAAGCTCCAGTCGCGCCCCGCGCAATTCCTCGCGACGCAGGAAATCGATGTCTTCGTAAGCGAGGGTGTCATTGTTCATTTTGCGGGTGGGGGCAGGGCGGATGGTCATTTCGGGACTTCTCTTTGCAAGGGCATGTAGATTTTAAGATCGTGACGACTGGTTTATCATGTAAACCGTAAAGGAGCCGTCTCTAGCAGATAGAATAGATATAATATTTCAATGTGATGTTGCAATCGTGCCGGTTTGTGGAAAAATGGTCACATTGCGGTGCGAACGTGCAATCCGGCCCTTTGGCTCAATGCCTCAAGGTGCCGACAACAAACAACAAGCGGCCGTTCTGTGCCGTGGGGTCGCCGGTTGAGAGGCCCAAGGAGGAATACGATGGATGTCACGCTGAAATTCTGTGGCGCAGCCGGTACCGTGACCGGATCCTGCTATATGGTCAAGACCGCCGGGCACCGCTTTCTGGTCGATTGCGGCATGTTTCAGGGCACAAAGACCATCCGCTCGCTCAACTACAACCCGTTCCCCTTCAATCCCGAAGAGATCGACTTTGTTCTGCTGACCCACGCCCATATCGATCATTCGGGTCTGTTGCCCAAACTGTTCAAGGAAGGGTTCACCGGGCCGGTCTACATGACCGAGCCGACGAAGGACCTGCTCGCCGCGATGCTGCCGGACAGTGCGCACATTCAGGAAATGGATGTGATGAATCTCAACCGCCGCAACGCTCGCCGCGGCAAGCCGGAAATCGAGCCGATCTACACAAGACAGGATGCAGAGGCCTGTCAGGGCGCCTTCGAAGCTGTTCCCTACGAGCAATGGCTGGATATCGAAGGCATTCGCGTCAAGTACTGGAATGCAGGTCACATCCTCGGCTCGTCCTCAATCCAGATCGAAGTGCCAACCGCCGATCCGAACGAGAATAATCTGCGCCTGTTGTGGTCGGGCGACCTCGGGCCAAATCACAAGCTCTTCCATCCCGATCCGGACGCATCCTCTGACTATGACTATGTCATCTCCGAGAGCACCTACGGTGGGCGAACCCGCCCGATCGTGACATCGGAAGAAAAGCGCCAGATCCTGCTCGATGAAATCAAGTCCGCGCTCGACAATGAAGGCCTGTTGCTGATCCCGGCCTTCGCCGTGGAACGCACACAGGAACTGCTCGCCGATATCCTGATCCTGCAACAGACCGGCCAGTTGCGAAATGTGCCGATCTTTCTCGACAGCCCTCTGGCCATCAAGGCGACCGAAGTTTTCAAGAAACACGCAGGCGAACTCGAAGATGTCGCTGACCATCTCGAGGCTCTCAACACCGGCCACATCCGCTTCACCGAGTCGGTCGAGGAGAGCAAGGCCATCAACCGCATCAAGTCCGGCGCGATCGTCATGGCCGGCAGCGGCATGTGCGATGCGGGCCGCATCCGCCATCACATCAAGAACCACATGTGGCGGCCCAACACGACGCTCCTGCTTGTCGGCTATCAGGCCGAAGGGTCTCTTGGCCGCCTGCTGCTGAGTGGCGCGCGCAAGGTGCGCATTCAGGGCGAGGAAATCAACATTCGCGGCAAGGTGCGCCAGATCGAGACCTATTCTGGCCATGCGGACGAGAACGAACTTGTGGATTGGATCACATCGCGCAAGCCGATCCGCCATGGGCTCTATCTCTGTCATGGCGAGGAAGATGCTGCCAATGCCCTGAAGGCTGCCCTGATCGAAGAGGGGCTGCCCGAGGCGCTGATCTCGATCCCAACCATCGATGATGAGGTCCGTCTCAACCGCAAGGGCAAGCCGGACTATTACGAGAATATTCCTCATCGCCTCAAACCGCAGGACATGGGCGGCTGGGACGCGCACAACGAATTTGCCGAATTGCAGATCGACCTCAAGGAAGCTTTCGACAAGCTGGCCGATGAGAAGGCCCGCCGCGCATTGGCCCGGCGCATCAAACGCGCACTGGAAGCGGCCGAATAGCGATCCCGAGTTAAGGCGGGAATACAACAAGAATGCAACAAGAGGGCAGACGGAAGTCTGCCCTCTTTGTGTTTGCCCTCGGGCTTGTCGGTCGCTTGCAGAAATTCACGGACAAATGACCACGCGGTCACAAAACTGAAGCATAAGAAAAATAGACGAATAGGGATGTAATTCTTGAATCAGGAGTGCTTTGAAATGCCCAAGGTCGTTGCTTTGGAAAAGGCGCAAGCCCTGCGTGCACAGGCGCAGCGGTTGCTCGACTCTGTCTCTGATTACGCAGGTCCTTTCTCGTCTTCTCTTTTGTTCTGGCAGCAGAGCCTGAGGAACCCGGTTCAGATTTGCAGCGTCTTTCCCTCGCGTCCCAATGTGGGCAAGAGCATGTGCAATGTTGTCGGTGACTGCAAAGGCAAGCCGGTGATCGAACTGGGGGCCGGAACCGGCGCCGTCACGCGCCAGCTTTTGAGCAATGGCATCAAGGCCCATGACCTGACTGCGGTGGAGCTGGATCGCGAATTCTCCCACTATCTCAGCCGCAAATATCTTGGGGTTGAGGTTCTCAATCTTGGTGCTGAAGAAGTCGCCGACCTGTGGCTGAAACGCAAGAGCCCGAAGGTTGGAGCCGTTGTCTCGACCCTGCCGATCAAGCTGTTCGACGAGGACTTGCAGCGCCAGATCCTTGGCTCGATGCTTGATGTGATGGATGAGGGTGCGAGCTTCGTGCAGCTCACCTACCGCCTCAAGTCACCGATCATGAAGGAGGTCTACGAGGACCTCGGTCTCAAGGCGAGCCGCGCCAGCGTCGTGTGGCAATCGATCCCACCCGCCTTCATCTGGAAATATGAGCGCGCCTGAAGTGAGGCGCGCGAAAGGGTTTAGGGTTAGGGCCTACTGATCCTTGCGTTCGACAAGGTCGGGATCTGCGGTGATCGGACGGTAGATTTCGACCCGGTCGCCTTCCTCCAGCGCCTTGTTCAGCTTGGAAATCCGACCAAAGATGCCGACCTTCTGCAGCTCCAGATCAATCTCCGGAAACTGGTTGAGAATGCCGGACCGGTTGATCGCATCCTCCACCGTGCTGCCGGATGGCATGTCCATGCGCATCCAGACCTTATGGGTGGGGGTAACATAGGCAACACCGATATTCATGACCTCTCTCCTTTCGACCGCTCACCGGCCGTGACATGAAGGGCTAGATGGTAATCTGCTTGCGAGCATGTTCAACAGGCTCGATCTCGGTCTCTCCACGGTGCTCGAACTTGGCATCGATCATGCGCTTGATGACGAGCACCAGCCCCAGCACGATGAAGCCTCCCGGCGGCAGAATGAAAATGAGGAACCCGCCATAATCGGGAATGACGGTGACTTCCAGAAAGCTGAATGCCGGCCCGAGCAACAGGGAGGCACCCGAAAAGATCGTTCCGGAGCCGAGGATCTCGCGGAAGGTGCCAAGCAAGACGAGGGCAAAGGTGAAGCCGACGCCCATCATCAACCCATCCACCATGGAGGGCAGGATCTTTGCCTTGGAGGCAAAGCTCTCCGCACGGCCCAGAATGGCGCAGTTGGTCACGATAAGCGGGATGAAAAGCCCGAGGATCTTGTAAAGATCATGCATGTAGGCATTCATGTAGAGATCGACGATCGTGACGAGACCGGCAATGATCAGCACGAAGGCCGGGATGCGGATCTCTGGCTCGATGATGTTCCTCAGGAGCGCTATAAGCAGGCCGGACGCGACCAGAACCGCAGTCGTCGCAAGGCCGAGCCCCAAGCCGTTGGTTGCCGTGCTGGTGACTGCCAGCAGCGGGCAGAGCGCCAACGTCTGGGAAAAGACAATGGTGTTGGTCCACAAGCCCTCAAGCGTGATGTCGCGATAGCGCATCATGAATGGCCCTCCTTGCTGTCGGTTGGCTGAGTTGCCTTTGAGGCGGATGGTTTGGGTCCTTCAAGCAGCTCGCTCATGTGCGAAGTGAAAAAATCGACGCCGCCCTTGACTGACTGGACCACGGCGCGCGGCGTAATCGTTGCCCCGGACAGCTGATCGAAATAGCCGCCGTCCTTCTTCACTTTCCATTTCTCTTCCGGCAGCTTGGCAAAGGACTGGCCGGTAAAACTGTCGATCCAGCTGCTGCGGTTGGCCTCGATCTTGTCGCCAAGCCCCGGTGTCTCGGCATGTTGCAACACGCGGACGCCGAGGATGGTGCCTTCGCGGTCAACGGCAAGGAGCGCAAGGATCGGACCACCGTAGCCAAGCCCCGTCACCTGATAGGCGACTGCCTGAAGCTTGCCATCAAGATAGGCCGGGTAGACCCGTTTCACTGCTCCGGAAATGTCTTTCAGATCATAGGAATCGCGCACCAGATCATTGTCATGCAGCTTTGCCGGGATGACCATCGACAACGACCCTTGCAGATCTTCCTTTTGCCGCTGCTGGATCGCGGCTTCCGTCGCCATGTGGCCAGAGGCAAGAATGATTGCCGTTGCCAGAGAGAAACCGCCGAGCAAGGTTGCCAGATAGGCCGGGTTGCTCCGAACACTCTGATAGACCCCACCGATTTTCCGGCCTGCGCGACGGGTTTGACCAACCGACCGGATCAGAAGTTTGTTGCGTCCGCTCATAACGGTTTCTCCAGATCCTTCTCGTCATATTCGATGGGCGTTCCTTTGCGGGTTCGGCCATAGACGCGGGTCTTGATGTAGGTGTCGATCAGCGGCACGGTCGAATTCATCAGAAGGATCGCAAAGGCTACCCCTTC
This sequence comes from uncultured Cohaesibacter sp., assembly GCF_963662805.1. NCBI lineage: Bacteria > Pseudomonadati > Pseudomonadota > Alphaproteobacteria > Hyphomicrobiales > Cohaesibacteraceae > Cohaesibacter > uncultured Cohaesibacter sp. The sequence continues at coordinate 98,366 of NZ_OY759852.1, read as the reverse complement.
GGGATAGGCCGCCCATGTCCGGATGATAAAGGTGAGAGTTCCGACACCCGCGCCAAACACCAACTTGCCCAGGGCTGTGCCAGGCGCTGTGACATAGTCGGTGGCAATAAAGAACACGGCGAAGACGAAGGTGCCGGAAACCAGATGAACCAACGGGCCCGCGTAGCGGTTCGGGTCGATGAAATAAAAGAGGCTGGCAAGCACAACCATGGCAGCGGTCATGGCAACGGAGGTGTGCCAAGTGATCACTCGCGTCGCGATCAGGAAAAGACCGCCGAGGAGCGCGAGCAGGGCTGAGGTCTCGCCCATGGAACCAGCCGTCATGCCGACCGCCATTTCGCGCAGGTCGAACTCACGGGAGAGGATCGTCGTCAGCATCTCACCCTGACCGAGTTGGGTCTTGATCGATCCCAGCATGGAGGCGCCGGTGAGCGAGTCGATCTGCGGATGGCCACCAAAGGTAATATAAAGCCCTTCCAACAGGGTCGGTGCATCGACAGAGCCGAGCGGGATTGGATGGATGAACTGGGTCATCTGCACGGGGAAGGATATCAGCAGCACGGTCCGTGCGACCATGGCCGGGTTGAAGACATTCTGACCAAGCCCACCAAAGGCATGTTTGGCAAGGGTGATGGCGATGATCGAGCCAATCGCCCCGACCCACCATGGCGCCCACGGCGGCAGGGTCATGGCGAGCAGCCAGCCCGTCAGAAGACCGGAGCCATCAAGCAAAAACAGGCCGACCGGCTTGCCCGCCAGTTTCAGGCAGAAGGCCTCTGACAGCAGGGCCGTGAGAACGGTCACGAGGAACAGAAAGACGGCAGGCCAGCCGAACTCGAAAAAGCCGAACAGGGTGGACGGCAGCAGGGCCACCATAACCAATCCCATGGTTCGCGAAACGCTGGCGCCCGAATGCGTATAGGGCCCGCTCAGAATGCCAAGTTCGCTCATGCTTCTACCTTTATCTTGTCACTGTCGCCGGAGTTGGCCGCCTTGACGGCTGCGCGAGCCTTGTCGATCTTGGCTTGCTCCTGCTGTTTCTTCTTGGCTTCCCGCTCAGCCTTCATCTTGGCCATCGCCTCCTGCTTCTCGAGGCGCATCTTTTCCATCCGGTCATCATGGGTCTGAATGAGGCGCTTGGTTTCTTCCTGCTTGTGAGCCGCTCTTTGCTGAGCGGTCAGGCTGCCCTTGGCATAGTTGAAATATTGTACAAGCGGGATGTTGGACGGGCAGACATAGGCGCAGGAGCCGCAGGCGATGCAGTCGAGCAGGCCGATGTCGACCGCACTGTCCAGCTCCTCGCCGCGAATGCGCTGGGCCATGTCGAACGGCATCAGCCCGCAGGGGCAGGCTGCGACACAGGCCGTGCAGCGAATGCAGGGCATCTGCTGCTTGGCCTTCACTTCCTTGGGACCGAGCGCGAGAATGCCGTTGCTGCCCTTGATGATCGGGGCGCGGGTGCTGTGAATGGGTTGACCCATCATCGGGCCGCCAAGCAGCAGTCGGTCCGGCTCATGCTCGAAGCCACCGCAATGCTCCAGAATATGCGAGATCGGCGTCCCCATCAGAACGTCGAAATTGCCGGTCCTCTTGATCATCTCGCCACTGACGGTCATCACCCGCGAAATCAGCGGACGGCCATGCACGACGGCCTGCTGTACCGCATAGGCGGTCGCCACATTGTGGACCACCACGCCGATGTCGGCCGTGAGGGCGCGGGCAGGGGTCTCCTTGCCGGTGAGGGTCTGCACCAGATGTTTCTCGGACCCCATGGGGTAGCGGGCAGGCACCTGAGCGACGGTGATCTTGATATCCGTGCGGCTGGCGCATTCCTCGCGCAAGGCTTTTGCCGCCTCCGGCTTGTTCGTTTCAATGGCAAAGATCGTTTTCGCCACACCAAGGGTCCGGTGCATGAGACAGACCCCTTCGACCACATCGTGGGTGCGTTCACGCATCAGGCGGTCGTCGCAGGTCAGATAGGGCTCGCACTCGGCGGCATTGATGACGAGGGTGTGCAGCTTGTGCCGGTTGCGCAGGTTCAGCTTGACCGCAGAAGGGAAAGTCGCGCCGCCCATACCCACGATGCCGCATTCGCCAACACGCTTGGCAATGTCGTCCGCGCTAGCGGTTTCCGGATCCATCGGTGGTGGAAGCTCGCCCCATTCATCCCTGCCGTCGGGGCGCAGCGTGATCGTCGGGCCGGGAAGTCCGGACGCGTGGGGCGCGACAAAACGGCCGATCGCGATGATCCGCCCGGAGGTGGGCGCATGGATGTTGGCCGATACCGCCCCGCGGGAAACGGCAAGAAGCTGACCTTTCTTGACGTCGTCGCCCTTGTCAACGATTGCGGTTGCAGGGGCTCCGATATGTTGCTGCAGGGGGATGCGCAACATGCTCGGCATCGGCATCGGCTCGATGGCCTTGTCGGCTGCCAGTTCCTTGCGTCCCTTGGGGTGGACACCCCCTCTGATCTTGAACAGTTTCATCGCGTGTTCCTGTTAACTCGCCCCATTAACTTGCGAGCGGCAGTTCGGGTTTTGGCCAGTGCCACGTTTGCAGGGTCGGGGTTTCTAGGCGCATGGTGATGGCGCCAGTCGGGCAGACATCGGCGCACTTCTTGCAACCGGTGCAGGCGTCATCGACGACGCCGTGAATTTGCTTGGATGCGCCGATAATGGCGTCGGTCGGGCATCGTTTGAGGCATTTGGTGCAGCCGATACAGAGATCCTCGAAAACAAAGGCAATCACCGGGCCGCTGTCTTCCATATTGGAAAGGTCGGCTTCCACACCGAGCTTGTCGGCAAGCCCTGACGCCAGTGTCTTGCCACCAGGAGGACAAAGAGTAACGGGGGCCCTGTTTTCAGCAAGCGCATTGGCCGCGTCCGCACAGCCCAGAAAGCCGCATTGGCCGCAGTTGGAGCCGGGCAGCATGCCCTCGATCTCTCCGGCGATGGGGTTTCCCTCAACCTTGAGATAATGGGCTGCAAGTCCAAGGCAGCCTCCGAGCGCCAACCCCAGAACCATCAGAGCGGACATTGCTTCAAACATAATGTTTCTCTCCTAGAACAAACTCAGTGCGAGACCAGCCCGGCAAAGCCCATGAAGGACAGGGACAGGAACCCGGCGGTCAGAAAGGCGATTGGCGTTCCGGCGAACAGGGCGGGCACTTCGGCAAGCTTGAGCCGTTCGCGAAGCCCGGCGAACAACACCAGCACCAGCGAGAAGCCGACAGCCGAGCCAAAACCGAACAGCATGCTTTCAATGAGATTGTGATCTTCCTGAATGTTGAGCAGCGCGACACCCAGCACCGCGCAGTTGGTCGTGATCAGCGGCAGGAAGATGCCTAGACCCTGATGCAGCAGCGGAGACAGTTTGCGGATGGCCATCTCGGTGAACTGCACCACCGAGGCGATGACAAGGATCAGTGTCAGAATACGCAAATATTCGAGCCCCAACGGCTCGAGCACCATCTTCTCCAGCAGCCAGCCCGCGGTCGCCGCAATGGTCAGGACGAAGGTGGTCGCAAATCCCATCCCCAATGCAGCGGACAGTTTGTTGGACACGCCCATGAAGGGGCACAGCCCGAGAAACTTCACCAGCACGACGTTGTTGACGAGGGCTGTCTCCAACAGGATGAGCAACATGGTGTCCATTGCGTCTTCCGATCATGATTGAGGGTCGAATTCATGTGGTCGGAAGGTGAATTGCATTTACTGTGCCAAGTTCTCGGAGCGGATGTGGTGGTGAGGGTGAGATTGTGAAAGGCGCTATTTTCTGCAAGATTTCAGTTACTTAGGGAAATTACGTATAGGTGCATGAATTGCGACAAAATGTGATTTCTACAGATCAAAAATGTAGCAAACCCGACAAGATCCGCAGTTTGGAAGGGTTGAAAAACGCCCAAAAGCCTTCGGCACGCAATTTGCATCGTCCTTTTCAGGCAGAAAAAGAAGAAGCAGCGAAAACCATGTCGGAACTATCTACAAGTGATATCAAGGTGCCCCTGCACACGCTGGAATGCGCCTCGGAGTGTCAACTGGTCGATTTCCAGAAGCGTCAGTATGAGAAGGCGCGGCTCAACGTCATTCGTGCGCGGATGGCCGAGACGGAAATGGAATATCGAACACGAGAGATGATCGATGGGGCTCTCTATCTGTTGCAGGCACCCCTCAATGTCATTCAGGCCATGTCCAACAACATGGAACGGCAGATCTGCGAGCATAAGGTGGAGCTATGTGTTCCCATGGAATGCGCGATAGAGGAAGCGCTGGTGTCCGGGGAATCCGCCAAGAAGAGATTGTCTCTCGCCATTCCGGAAAAGAAGTCGATCGTGCACGGCCCAGTCAACGTCAATGAGGGGATCAGGGACTGTCTGGTGATCATGGCCGATCAGCTGGCCGCCGCAGGCATCGTCGTTGACTGGCGAGCAAAGCCCGACCTTGCAATGACCTATGGCGACGAGATCGGTCTCAGGGTTCTGCTGCGCATCCTGCTTGACAACGCCATCACGGCTGTCGCGCAGGATGGCACCAGAGCGCGCGAAGTGGGGGTCATTTCGCGTATGGCCGAAGACGGTCTGATCGAAGTCTGCATTCACGATACCGGACCGGGCATTGACCGTGCCCTCAGGACCAAGGTCTTCGAACCCTTCTACACCGCCTGGAGCGAAGGCCCTCATCGCTCGGGCATGGGGCTGGCAATCGCCCACCAGATTCTCTCGGACCTGCATGGAGAGATCGAAATCAGGGACGGCGGAGGGATCGGGACCTTCGTCAGTTTCACATTGCCAGCTTGTTGAACTTTAACCGGGACTATGAGTGATATATGACCGCCAACCTACATCCGAGTGAATCTCTGGCGCAAAGTGGAAGCCGTGTTTGCCCAAAACCGATTTTCTGCTCTTTCTATCGCAGAGAACTGGAGACCTTGTACAAGGTCAGCCAGCTGCTGGGGCGGACACTTGATCTGCAGGAGACCTCGCAGGAAGTGCTCAAGCTGCTCCATGAGGAAGGGCGCCTGCACTACGGCATGATCTGTCTGGTGGAGGAGCATACAGGCGACCTCAAGATTACCGATATTCATCAGGATCAGGCGATCTTCACCAAGAATGTTCGCTATCAACCCGGAGAGGGCATCGTCGGGGCGATCCTCAATGAAAAGAAACTCATCGTCGTGCCGCGTATCTCGCAGGAGCCACGCTTCCTTGACCGGCTTGGCATGTATGATCCTGACCGACCCTTCATTGCCGCGCCGATCTTCATTGGCAATGACAATCCTGTGGGCGTTCTGGCTGCGCAGCCGAACTTTGCCGACAAGTTCCTCGAGGACAATGCAAAGCTGATGCAGATGATTGCCTCGCTGATTGGTCAGGCGATCCTGCTCTCCAATGCGGTGCAGCAGCAGACGGATGAGTTGCGTGCCGAGCGCGACAGTCTGCGCCGCCGCGTCAAGCGCCTGCATGCCTTCGACAACATCGTCGGCGAGACCGATGCCATGCGCATGGTCTTCGATCAGGTCCGGATGGTTGCCAAGTGGAACACCACGGTTCTGATCCGCGGTGAAAGCGGCACCGGCAAGGAGCTGATTGCCAACGCGATCCACTATAATTCCCCGCGTGCCAAGGAACCCTACCTCAAGCTCAACTGCGCCGCCTTGCCAGACAATTTGCTCGAGTCCGAGCTCTTCGGTCATGAGAAGGGTGCCTTCACTGGCGCGACCTCGCAGCGCAAAGGGCGCTTCGAGCAGGCCGACGGCGGCACGCTCTTCCTTGATGAAATCGGCGAGATCACTCCGGCCTTCCAGTCAAAGCTCCTGCGCATTCTGCAGGAAGGCGAGTTCGAGCGCGTCGGTGGCAACAAGACCATCAAGGTCGACGTCCGCATCATTGCTGCCACCAACAAGGATCTGGAAGCCGCCATCGAAAGCGGCGAGTTCCGCGAGGATCTCTATTACCGGCTCAACGTGATGACCATCAAGATGCCATCCCTAAAGGATCGCATGGATGACATTCCCGAACTGGCCCGTTTCCTGATCTCCAAGGTCGCCGAACAGCAGGGCAGGGAACTGACCCTCAAGGACAGCGCCATTCGCCTGTTGCTGCGTCACACATGGCCCGGCAACGTGCGCGAGCTGGAAAACTGCCTCGAACGCGCCGCTGTTATGAGCCCCGACGGGATCATCGATCGTGATGCAGTCTCGCTGTCCGGCCTGCCCGAAAAGGCACTGACCGGCGTTCCCGCCCAGCCCTTGCCGCCGATCCTCAAGTCGCACACGCCCGAACCCGTATCTGCGGACAAGGCATGGCAGAATGAGGAACTCGACGAGCGGGAGCGTGTGATCGCAGCCCTCGAAGAGGCCGGCTGGGTGCAGGCCAAGGCCGCTCGTCTGCTCGACATGACCCCGCGTCAGATCGCATATCGCATCAAGATCCTGGGCATTTCCGTGCGCAAGATCTGACCCGTCATCCGCCTTGTCGACTTTGTCCGACATGGCCCTCCAGCATTGTCATAAATCTCGCAAGCTCGATCCACACTGATTGTCACATCTGCGACAATCGGTGATGCCACAAAGAATTTAGAAAAGTACAATAATTCAATATCTTATAGAATATTCCTAGTGTGGCACAGCCCTTGCAGAGCATCCTTCGGACCCAGAAATGCAATGAACTGGAAAGGATGCTAGGCGATGGAGATTTCGAATCTTGAACCGGATCACAGCGGTGGTGGATGCACGCAAGTCTCCTGCGGCAGCTCGCAGGATCATGTAGCGGAACTCCCTGAAAGCATTCGGGACAAGGTCAAGAACCATCCCTGCTATTCGGAGGAGGCCCATCACCATTATGCCCGCATGCATGTGGCTGTGGCCCCGTCCTGCAACATCCAGTGCAACTATTGCAATCGCAAATATGACTGTGCCAACGAGAGCCGCCCGGGCGTCGTCTCCGAGCTTCTGACCCCGGATCAGGCGGTCAAGAAAACGCTCGCCGTCGCCGCCACCATTCCCCAGATGACCGTGCTGGGCGTGGCCGGACCGGGCGACCCGCTCGCCAATCCCGAACGCACCTTCGAGACCTTCCGCCAGCTGACCGAGAAGGCCCCAGACATCAAACTCTGCGTTTCGACCAATGGTCTTTCCTTGCCAGATTGCGTCGACGAGCTCTCCAAGCACAATGTCGATCACGTGACCATCACCATCAATGCCGTCGATCCGGAAGTTGCCGCCAAGATCTACCCCTGGATCTATTGGAACAACCGTCGCATCCGAGGCGTCAAGGCCGCCAAGATCCTGATTGAACGCCAGCAGAAGGGCCTTGAGATGCTCATCGAGCGCGGCATCCTCGTCAAGGTGAACTCGGTTCTGATCCCCGGCGTCAACGACGAGCATCTGAAGGAAGTCAGCAAGGTCATCAAGTCCAAGGGCGCGTTCCTGCACAATGTCATGCCGCTGATCGCCGAGCCGGAGCACGGCACTTATTATGGCGTCATGGGCCAGCGCAGTCCGAATCAGCAGGAATTGACGGATCTGCAGGACGCCTGCGGCGACATGAACATGATGCGCCATTGCCGTCAGTGTCGTGCTGATGCTGTTGGTCTGTTGGGAGAAGATCGGGGCGAGGAATTCACACTCGCCAAGATCGATGACATGGAGATCGATTATGAGGCCGCGATGCTCGAACGCGCCAGAGTGCAGCAGGGCATCGAAGATAAACGGAACCGGCAGAAAGAGCGTCAGGAAGACCTCAAGCATCAGCTTGCGACATCGGGCAGCCGGACGCTCTTCACTTACAACGGCCAGACGGCCGAGGCGCGGGCAAAGGCGAGCCTGTCCAACAACAATGCCATCCCGCCGCATCTGGCAGCCGCCCTTGGTGGCATGAGCGAAGAGGCCTTGTCCTATCCATCCGACAGCCGCCCGGTCTTCATGGCCGTGGCCAGCAGCGGGCAGGGGATCATCAACCAGCATTTCGGCCATGCCAAGGAATTCATGATCTACGAAGCTTCGCCTCGAGGAGCCCGCTTCGTCGGTCATCGCAAGACCGACCAATATTGCGGTGGCGATACCACCTGCGGTGATGCCGAGACCTCGCTGCAAAAGACCATCCGCATGCTCTCCGATTGCGAGGCAGTGCTCTGCTCCAAGATTGGTTATGAGCCTTGGGATCAGTTGGAAGCCGCAGGCATCATCCCGAACGGCGAGCATGCCATGGAGCCAATCGCCAAGGCGGTGATGGATGTCTATGTCGAGATGTATGAGGCGGGCAGCCTTTCCAGCGCCGCCTCCCGCCCCCTGATCGCCTGAAGGAGAGAGCAATGAGCTATTCGATCACCGAACTTTGCGTCAATTGCCACGCCTGCATGGATGTCTGTCCATCCAAGGCCATCTCGCAAGGGGAGGCCCATTTCATGATATCGGCCAAGACTTGCACCCACTGCGAGGGAGATCACGCCGATGCTCAATGTGCCAGCATTTGCCCGGTCGAGGGCGCGATCCTCAATGAGTTCGGCGAGGTGATGAACCCGCCCGGCTCCCTGACGGGTATTCCGCCGCAACGGATCGCAGAACTGGTCGCACAAGGAATTCTCTAGGACAAGTCAGATGCCAAGCATGGCTTTGAATGCAGTCGAAATCGCTGAAGGTGTGCACTGGATCGGAGCGCTCGATCCGGACCTGCGCACCTTCGATCTGATTTTGAAAACCGCCAACGGCACCACCTACAATTCCTATGCCGTCAGGGGTTCGGAAGGGGTGGCCATCATCGATACGGTCAAGGAGGAATTCTCCGATGAATTCTTCGCCCGTCTCGAAGAGACCTGCCGCTATGACGAGATCACCGCGCTGGTGCTCAATCATATGGAGCCCGACCATGCGGGGGCCGTGCCGGAGCTGATGCGACGCGCCCCTCAGGCGCACATCTACATCTCCAATCGCGGCATGAAGCTGCTGCACGCCACCCTCAAGGACGAGCTTGAAAACTACAGCTATACGATGACTGAGGATGGCGAGGAGATCAGCCTTGGTGACCGGACCATGCAGTTCATCCATACGCCTTACCTGCACTGGCCCGAGACCAAATGCACCTGGCTGCCAAAGGAGAAGATCCTTTTCTCCTGCGATGTCTTCGGCAGTCATTTCTGCGACGACCGGCTCTATAACGACCTCGTGGGCGATTTCCGCTTCTCGTTTGAATATTACTTCCGCCACATCATGCGCCCCTTCAAGCGCTGGGTGCTTGAGGGCATGGACAAGATCGAGCCGCTGGAGCCGACCTTGATCGCTCCCTCGCACGGTCCGATCCTCAGGGATCAGCCGATGGAATATGTACGCTCCTATCGCGCGCTTTCCAATTCCTATCTGCCCAACGAGGTGGAGGGCAAGGACAAGAGCCTGCTGATCTTCTACATGAGCGCCTATGGCGCCACGGCCGAAATGGCGCGGTCGGTCTATTCAGGGGCAAGCGGTATCGATGGCGTGCGCGTCTCCCTCTACGATCTGCAGGGAGGAGAGGTTGAGCCATTTGTCGACCTGATCGAGAGCGCGGACTGTCTGGTGTTCGGCTCGCCAACGATCAATGGCGATGCCGTCAAGCCGGTCTGGGACGTGCTCGCCTCGCTCATTTCAATCGAGACACGAGGCAAGATGGGAGGAGCTTTCGGATCCTACGGATGGTCCGGCGAAGCTGTTCCAATGATTGAAGACCGCCTGCGCGGCCTCAAGATGCGTGTGCCCGAAAAAGGGCTTCGCATCAAGTTTCATCCGACGGAACAGGAACTTGACGACTGCGTTTCCTTTGGTCGCGCGATAGCCGAGTCCTTGTCTGGCAAGGCGAAGCCGAAAGTCATCGACTTCGCGGATTTGTGAAGGTTTCCGAAGTTGCGCTCGCCCGGGATTACGGGGAGGCAGGTGAGGAGAACAAAGCCATATGCATATGCTTTCAAGGGGTCGACCAGGTCTTCGGAAGCTATGCACTGACCAAGGAGAAGATTATGGCAAAAGGAAAGCTGACGTTTGAAGACATCGACGTTTCGGTCAACGTGCCCGCAGGGACGCGCGTGATCGAAGTGTCGGAAAAAGTCGGGGCCGGTATCATTTACGGCTGCCGCGAGGGCGACTGCGGAACCTGTCTGATGAAGGTGGAAGAGGGCATGGAAAACCTCTCTGAACCTTCCGCTCTGGAGGACAAGGTGCTGCAGGAAAACATGGCGGGCAAGGACATGCGTCTGGCTTGTCAGGCCCAGATCATCGGCGAAGGGGAAACCATCGTCAAACCGGCCTGAGGCCGAACGATTGCTGTCCGTGGGGCTCAGCCTTGGCCGGGCTCCTTGCAGCAAACCGTGAAAAGGACCGAACAAAATGCCGAAGATCATTTTCCAGCATCCTGAATTCGACGAAATGGAAATCTACGTCCCGGCTGCGAGCCACAAGAAAACGGTTCTGTCGCTGGCAAAGGAATACAAAATTCCCGTGCGTTTTGACTGCGGAGACGGTGAATGCGGCTCCTGCGTCATCAAGGTGACCGACCTCGACGGTGGCCCGACCCGCATGGGCGTGCATATGACGGACAAGGAAAAAACCGTCTTGCGCGAAATCGGCAAGATGACGAAGGACGAGCTTGAAAAGGTGATCGTCAACGATATGCCGAGCGAGTGGCGTCTGGCTTGTCAGATGATCGTGCGCGACGAAGACATCCGCATCACCTACGAGCGTGCGTAATGTACAGATCAAACGAGGATCGCACCGAACACTCGGCCTCCTTTCATCAGGCGCTTTATCAGCGCCTGATGAGCCATGCCGTCAAGGAAGATCCGAACGCCGGCTTTCTGGCGGAGATGATTGCAAGCTGGATCGCGGGCGAGGGTGCCTTGCCCCGCTTCATGGGCCTCGAGAAAGACGCCTATGACGCCATGCTTGAGACCTTCTTTCCTGGCATGTCACCGCTTGATGCTGGTGATCGCAACGACATCGAGCCCGAGCGCGGTCCGGAATTGGAAGATGTCAAGGCCCTGTTGCTGACACACCGCAACAACAGCACGGATGCTGAACTCTGGGTCGCCCAGATTGTCGCCTCCGGCTGCATGGGATCGGATCATCTCTGGTCGGATCTGGGACTCTTTTCCCGCAAGAACCTCGGCATCATGCTCAAGCACAATTTCACCGCTCTTGCCGTGCTGAATGACAAGAATATGCGCTGGAAGAAATTCTTCTATCGGCAGCTTTGCGCCAAGGAAGGCTTCATCATGTGCCGCTCGCCCAGTTGCGAGACTTGCTCGGAATACAAGGCCTGCTTTGCCGAGGATGGCATGTTCGATTAGGTGCGAGGGTGGAGCCCATCCGGTCTCTTATCTCGCACTCGACCTTTTGCTTTTGGTCTTGAGATGCGCGGCAAGGGCGCTGTCCATCGTGGCTGCATGAAGATCGAACCAGCTTGGCAGACCCGCAACGAAGGACTGCCCGAAGGTGATCCGCCCTTTCTGGACCATCCGGTTGATCTGGTTGAGCTGACCCAGCACGCGGGCATGCTCCGAGCGATGCTCTGACAGGGCGGGGAAGCCGCTCTCCTCCATCAGATGCTCTTCATGCTCGAAATGCACCTTGGCGTGCTCGAACAGCTCGACGAACAGGCGTTGGAAGGCCGCCTTGTCCGTCTCTTTCCCCAGCCGGTTGACGAGATCGGCGAATTCCTGATGCGTTTCGTCCATTTCGTCGACGCCAAGCTGATGTCGGCTGTCGTCCCATGTCAGCAGAACCATGCCTGTCTCTCCATCCTGTATCCTTGCGTTTCAGGCCGCGACCGCACCAAGCGCCAGATCGAGGAAGGCGGGCATGTCCATCTCGATGATCTCGATATTCTTCTTCTTGCAGTAGCGCCGTTCCTTGTCGGTCGGCTCTGCGATCAAGGCCCAACCGGCAGGCTCTGCGGCGTCATAGGTGATGTCGGACATCACCATGCGTTCGGTGTCCCGCGTGAAGCGCATGCCTAGAAACAGATATTGTTTGCCCTTGCGATAGTCCTTGATGAAGGACGGCACACCAAACCCGCCCATCAGCTCTGTGATATAGTCGACAAAGTCGGCATCCGAGGCGATGTAGGTCGGCTGCGGGGCAGGGGAGCCAAGCGGCTTGAACAGCTTGGGCAGATCGACGTTGGCCGTCTCTGCCGTCACCGCGTGGTAGCTCGTACCGTCATGTTCGTTGAGGATATAGCGGAAGTCGGTTCCACCAATCCGCGCAACGCCCTGAATGAGCAGATGTGGTTCACTGTCGAAGCTGTCCTGCAATTGGGTGTCGCGGTTGATGTCGATGACGTAGGAAGGGTTGATTTCTTTCAGCCAGTCATGCAGCGCCGAACGGGTCCAGCTCTGCTCACCATAGAGTTTGGTCAGGAACTGCTCAACGAACCGTCGCCCGCGTTTCAGCTCCTGGTTCATCGCCGCGCGCGGGAATTCATACATCAGCTTGGGCGCCATCGGACGTCCGCGGTTCATGGTAATGATCAGGCTGTCGCTGTCCGCAGGCATGGCATCGCCCGTCACGGCATGTTTGACGTCGAACAGAACGCCCGGCCCGAGATAGGGCACGACATCGCCGGTTGAGATCTTGTCGATAATTGCTTGAAGGTCTGAATGAGCCATTCCGTCCTCGCTGGTCTCGAAACTCTGTTGTTGAAGTAGGTAAGCAAGAACCGAACCAGATTGCGGATATTTACGTAAGTATCAGAAATAAATGGGAAAATAGGCGAAATGAGCTTTGTCGCAAACAGGACAATGCCGCTTATTGTCGGCTTTTTGGCAAGCGCTGAGGGCATCCAGCCCTCCCAGAGGCCTATATAGAATGTATCAGGACATGCCCCGGACGGGACGAGGGCCACCATCGATCCGAATACGGCTTTCGAGTGATCGGGCAATTGAGCCCGACAAGTCCGTGCGACAGGTCCTCAAAACCCGACAAGCCATCTGACACTCTGTCGACTGTGCGACAAAAATCGCGGGTTTGTGTCGCCATTCAAACCCACGTAAAAACCCGTAAACTGAAAATTAATATTCAATTAAATCAGTAAGTTGAAAGAATAAAACAGACTTGGCACACCCTTTGCAATTCTCTTTGGCAGACGCCGTCTCACGATCTTTTTTGTTTGTGAGACAAACGACTCTCAACAAGCCTCCAAGGAGAAGACCTATGGCACTTCGTCAATGCGCAATTTACGGGAAGGGTGGTATTGGTAAGTCCACCACCACGCAAAATCTCGTTGCCGGACTTGCAGAGCTCGGCAAGAAAGTCATGATTGTCGGCTGCGATCCGAAAGCTGATTCCACGCGCCTCATTCTGCATTCCAAAGCACAGACCACGATCATGCATCTGGCTGCAGAAGCTGGCTCTGTTGAGGATCTGGAACTCGAGGACGTGTTGAAAGTCGGTTATGCCGACATCAAATGCGTCGAATCCGGTGGTCCGGAGCCCGGGGTTGGCTGTGCAGGTCGCGGCGTTATCACGGCCATCAACTTCCTTGAGGAAGAGGGCGCTTACGAGGATGACCTCGACTTCGTTTTCTACGACGTTCTTGGTGACGTTGTCTGCGGTGGCTTCGCAATGCCGATCCGTGAAAACAAGGCTCAGGAAATCTACATTGTCTGCTCCGGTGAAATGATGGCCATGTATGCAGCCAACAACATTTCCAAAGGCATCGTGAAATACGCCAACTCCGGCGGCGTACGTCTGGCAGGCCTGATCTGCAACTCCCGTAACACCGACCGCGAAGACGAACTGATCGAAGCTTTGGCTGCCAAACTCGGCACCCAGATGATCCACTTCGTCCCGCGTGACAACGTGGTGCAGCACGCTGAAATCCGCCGCATGACCGTGATCGAATATGATCCGACCGCAAAACAGGCTGATGAGTATCGCTCCTTGGCGCAGAAAATCATCGACAACGAAAAGTTCGTCATTCCTGAGCCGATCTCCATGGATGACCTCGAAGACCTGTTGATGGAATTCGGAATCATGGAACCCGAAGACGAAAGCATTGTTGGCCAGACCGCTGACGCGGGCGCTGCCGCCTAAGTTCGTTTTCACCCCTACTGTTGATCAAGGTGTGGGGCAGATTAGCCCTCACCTTTGCCACGGGACCTCAAGTCATGACCAATCTGACGAAAGAAGAGACCGAAGCCCTCATCCAGGAGGTGCTTGAAGTCTATCCTGAGAAAGCGCGCACCGAGCGTGCGAAGCATCTGACCCTGAACGACCAGGAAGTCGAGAAATCCAGCAAGTGTATTACGTCCAACCGTAAATCCCAGCCCGGCGTTATGACCATCCGCGGCTGTGCCTATGCCGGATCTCGCGGCGTGGTCTGGGGGCCGGTCAAGGATATGATCCATATCTCCCACGGTCCTGTTGGCTGCGGACAATATTCCCGCGCCGGTCGCCGCAACTATTATGTCGGCACCACCGGTGTGAACACCTTCACTACCATGAACTTCACGTCCGATTTCCAGGAAAAGGACATCGTGTTCGGTGGCGACAAGAAGCTGGACAAGCTGATCGACGAGATCGAAATGCTGTTCCCGCTGTCCAAGGGTATCTCGATCCAGTCCGAATGCCCGATCGGTCTCATCGGTGACGACATCGAAGCTGTTGCCAAGACCAAGTCTGTCCAACACAACAAAACCATGGTTCCGGTTCGCTGCGAAGGCTTCCGTGGTGTGTCCCAGTCGCTTGGGCACCACATTGCCAACGACGCCATCCGCGACTGGGTGATCGATCCAGCAACGGGCAAGGAATTTGAAGCAACCGAGTATGACGTCACCATCATCGGCGACTATAACATCGGTGGTGATGCATGGGCGTCCCGCATTCTCCTTGAAGAAATGGGCCTCCGCGTGATTGCACAATGGTCCGGCGACGGCACTCTGGCGGAAATGGAAAATACGCCCAAAGCCAAGTTGAACCTGCTGCACTGCTATCGCTCGATGAACTACATCTCCCGCTATATGGAAGAGAAGTTCGGTGTGCCCTGGATGGAATATAACTTCTTTGGCCCCACCAAGATCGAAGAGTCGCTGCGCGCCATTGCTGAGCGCTTCGACGACAAGATCAAGGAAGGCGCCGAGCGCGTCATCGAGAAATACAAGTCCGAGTGGCAGGCAGTGGTCGAGAAATACCGCCCGCGTCTCGAAGGCAAGCGCGTCATGCTCTATGTCGGCGGCCTGCGTCCGCGCCACATCATCGGTGCCTATGAAGATCTGGGCATGGAAGTGGTTGGTACCGGTTACGAGTTCGCGCACAACGACGACTATGACCGCACCATCCCTGAAATGGGCAATGCAACCCTGATCTACGATGACGTGACCGGTTACGAGTTCGAAGAATTCGTCAAACGCGTCAAGCCTGACCTGATCGGCTCCGGCATCAAGGAGAAATACATCTTCCAGAAGATGGGCATCCCCTTCCGCCAGATGCATTCCTGGGACTATTCCGGCCCCTACCACGGCTATGACGGCTTTGCCATCTTCGCCCGCGACATGGACATGACGCTGAACAACCCCTGCTGGGACAGCCTCACGCCACCATGGAAACGCGCAAGCGAACCAGAAGCCATCGCAGCGGAATAAGCATCGGCCGGGTCGGCCCTCTTGTTGAGAGTTCAGTGGCCGACCTCCATTTCTCAAACCTTTCGCCCGTCTACGCATGAGTGGCGCGAAGGAGGACCAAATGAGTCAGAATGTAGAGAATATCAAACCCAGCTATCCTCTCTTCCGTGACGAGGATTACAAACAGACCCTTGGCAACAAGCAGGCCATGTTCGAAGAGAAGGTCGCCGCGGACAAGATCGCCGAAGTCTTCACCTGGACGACCACCGAGGAATACAAGGAGCTGAACTTCTCCCGTGAAGCTCTGACGATCAACCCGGCCAAGGCCTGCCAGCCGCTAGGCGCAGTGCTGTGTTCCCTCGGGTTCCAGAATGCCCTGCCATATGTGCATGGTTCGCAAGGCTGCGTTGCCTATTTCCGCACCTACTTCAACCGCCACTTCAAGGAACCGATCGCCTGCGTATCGGACTCCATGATCGAGGATGCCGCCGTGTTCGGTGGCCAGAAGAACATGTTCGACGGCCTTGAGAACGCCAAGGCGCTCTACAAGCCCGACATGATCATGGTCTCCACCACCTGCATGGCCGAAGTCATCGGTGACGACCTCAACGCCTTCATCGGCAACGCCCGCAAGGAAGGCCACATCGAAGCGGATTATCCGGTTCCCTTCGCTCACACCCCAAGCTTTGTTGGCTCTCATACCACCGGCTGGGACAACATGTTCGAAGGCACCATCCGTTACTTCACCCTCAACAAGATGGATGACAAGGAAGTTGGCTCCAACGGCAAGATCAACATTGTGCCGGGCTTCGAGACCTACCTTGGCAACTATCGGGTGATGCATCGCTACATGAAGGAAATGGGCGTCGAATATTCGCTGCTCTGCGATCCTTCCGAAGTGCTCGACACCCCGGCAGACGGCAAATACCGCATGTATTCGGGCGGCACCACTCAGGAAGAAGTCAAGGATGCGCCGAACGCCAAGGACACCCTGCTTCTGCAGCCGTGGCAGCTGGTCAAGACCCGCAAGTTCACCAAGGCAACCTGGAACCACGAAACCCCTGCCATCAACATCCCGATGGGCCTCAAATGGACCGACGAGTTCCTGATGAAGGTTGCCGAGATCACCGGCAAGGACATCCCGGCCTCCATCGAACTCGAACGCGGTCGCCTCGTCGACATGATGACCGACAGTCACGCCTGGCTGCATGGCAAGAAATACGCTCTCTGGGGCGATGCCGACTTCGTCATGGGCATGGCATCCTTCCTGCTCGAGCTTGGTGCTGAACCGCGTCACATCATTTGCCACCACGCCAACAAGCGCTGGAAGAAGGCCATGGACAAGATCCTGTCCGACAGCCCCTACGGCAAGGATTGCGAAGTCCATGTCGGCAAGGACCTTTGGCACATGCGCTCGCTGGTCTTCACCGACAAGCCTGACTTCATGATCGGCAACTCTTACGGCAAGTTCATCGAACGCGACACCCTCTACAAGGGTGAGGAGTTCCGGGTGCCGCTCATTCGCATCGGCTTCCCGATCTTCGATCGCCATCACCTGCATCGCTCCACCACGCTGGGCTATGAAGGTGCCATGACCATCCTGACGACCCTGACCAATGCTGTTCTCGAGCAGTTGGACAAGGAAACCATGGGCATGGGGACCACGGACTACAACTACGATCTGGTTCGCTAAGTCCCGTTCAACGATCCTCCCAGAGCCCCTCGTCACCGCCGATTGTGACGGGGGGATTGGGCCTTTCAAAAGGAGACCCACATGCCGAGCGTCATGTTGCGACACAATGAAAAAGGTGAGCTGCTCTTTTACGTTGCCAAAAAGGATCTTGAGGAAGTCATCACTTCCGTCGAGACCGATACCAGCGACGCCTGGGGCGGCACAGTGGAGCTGTCAGACGGGTCGAAATATTATGTCGATCCGATATCCCCACGACCAGAATTTCCCGTAACCCTGCGGTTCAAGCGTGGTTAGACCACACGCTTGAGGCGCAGTTTTTTGTCCTAGCTTAGGAGACCAGACCATGGCCATGACTATCGTATCCGATCTTTGCACCGCCTGTGGCGACTGTGAACCGGAATGCCCGACCAGCGCTATTTTCCCGAAAAAAGGCATCTATGCCATCGACGCCACCAAATGCACCGAATGTGAAGGCGAGCACGATAACCCGAGATGTGCCGAGCTTTGCTTCGAGGATGGCTGCATCATCCCTGCGGCGTAATTGCCCACTGGGGCGCATCGAAGCGAAGATCACTGGTTTTCTCCGCCAGTATGTGCCCCTTTTTTCCTTCAATAGAGATCAGGGAGCATGACCATGACCCAGTCCCAGATAGAGACCCAGCCCACGGCCCTGTCGCGCGAGTTGGCTCTTCGCATTGGCTTGGCTGCCAACCAGATGCCGGAAGTCAGCACTGGTGTGCTCATCGGTATTCTGAGCGACGCGGTCGGCCTTCCCCTGACCGAAGACAAGTTTGCCAACCTCGGCATGAAGACCTTCCGCAAGGCCGGTGGCGAAGAGCTGATCAAGGTGCCTTCTGAGAAGGTCAAGTCTGCCTTGCGCATCCTAAAGGGGGAAGGGGTCGAGGCCGAGGAAAATGCTCTCCGGCTCGATGCCTATCAGGATGGCGACATGCCCGGCTCGATCCGCGTCGCCTGTGCCTCCAACCGGGCTGAAGAACTGGATGGACATTTCGGTTCTTGCAACCGTTTCCTCGTCTATCAGGTGTCCGCGACCGAGCTCCGTCTGATCGATGAACGCTCCACCACCCAGCCTGAAGACGTGGAAGACAAGAACAAGTGGCGTGCCTCGCTGATCGGGGATTGCGACGTTGTTTATGTGGCTTCGATTGGTGGGCCTGCCGCCGCCAAGGTGGTCCGCGCCAACATTCACCCGATCAAGCATCTGACGGGAGGTGAGGCCCGGGATGTGTTGGGCAAGCTCCAGACGGTTCTGGCCGGAACGCCGCCGCCATGGCTCGCTCGCATCATGGGGCAGGAGGCTGCCACTCTGGCCGGGTTCATGGAAGAGGCAGACGAATGATTGCCGAGCCGATCCTGGATGACGTCGTCAAGGCCCTTGCCGGAGCAGATCTCGGGGAGGAGATCTCAGCCCGTTTGCGCAAGGAGTGGCCCGACATTCACTTTACCTATTGTCAGGATGATGACATTGCCGCCGCAACGCCGGTGCGCGAGTGCGAGACCTTCAATCTCTATCTTGTAGCCGGGGGAGAGGGGTGTATTTCCTTTACTCGCGACACGGATCGGGCAACCGGCATCGTCGTGGCGGAAATCGAGGCTTGGGAGGACTAGGAAAGCCAATGACAGATTTGCAGCCGCGCACAAAGAATCTCGAGGAGATCTGCAATCGGGTCTCACCGGGGGCGCATCACGTTTCACTGGTCGAGGCGATCAGCACCGTTCTGCCCGACTATCCCTTCCGCTATCGCGTGACCCGGTCGGACTGGTATCGCATCGGCGGCGTGGTCGATGCCGACCACCAGCGCATTGCGTCGAGCCTGCGCAAATGGGCCGAGATTGAATCCGACTTCGACATGTTCTCGCTGTTCGAGCAATATGGGTCCAAAGGTTATCTGACCACGCGCTTTGATGGCCAGACCCACTATTTCGTCGCGCCAAAGGGCAAACGTGCCGCCGATTTCGTCCAGCTGGAAGTGGAGGAGCTGGTTGAAGTGGTCGACCATGATCTCTTCATCGAGGATCACATTCCAGACGATATCGAAGAGCTGCTAGACCCGCACGGAGCCATGCAGGCCCGCGTCAAACCGGCGACCCTGTCGCCGCCAAGATATGATTTCCATTCCATCACCGACATCAGCGAGCTTGTCAGCAAGCAGTTGGCTTCAGAAGGCTCGGATTTGCGCTATATCCGCTTTCTGGAGGAATGGGACAAGTCGAGCGCCGGTGGCAAGGAGCGCTTCTGCGATCACTTTGTGCTAAAGCTGCTTCCCTTCATGGATCGCTTCGGCGAACGCAAGATGGAAGCGACGCCTTTGCCGGTCAAGACTCTGCCGGTGCCCGACGAAAGCAATCTCGCCTTGGAAGGCGCGGATCTGTCCAACTTCCTGCAGGACTATGACCGCAAACTCGGCTTTCCCATGGCCTGGTATTTCTCGATGCTGATCAACAAGAAGATCTGGCCGCAGATCGCCATGAAGGTCTATGCAGAGCATGAAGGCAAATACAGCTACATGCCGGAGAAGGACCTTGCCGTGATCGAGCACTGGATCCGCTACCCCTACAGCTTCTGATCCTTGGCGCGGTCTTCGGGCCGCGTCTTCCCTGTTCCGCTCTCTAATGCCTCAGAGAACGAGATCGCGTCTCCGCCCGGAGTGCGCCGGGGTTTGTCGTCTTTACGCCATGTCGCACACAAAGGACGACAAGCGGGATTGTTTGTCTGCGATTGTCGCCTTTGCGACAAACGAGCGGCAAATAATATGCCTAAAAAACAATGAATTAAACTCTGGCACGGTGCTTGCAAATTCATCCTCGAATTCATCAAATCAGCGAGGTTTGTGGCAGATGAAACAAAAAGAGATAGCGGAACTCCTGGACGAACCGGCTTGCGAGCATAACCACAAATCCAAGTCCGGCTGTGCCCGCCCGAAGCCCGGAGCCGCCGCTGGAGGATGCTGCTTTGACGGTGCCCAGATCGCTCTTCTGCCCATTGCCGACGTGGCGCACATCGTGCACGGCTCCATCGCCTGCGCAGGCAGCGCATGGGACAACCGCGGCAGTCGCTCTTCGGGTGCCAAGCTCTACAAGCTCGGCCTGACCACCGACATGACCGAGCAGGACGTGATCATGGGCCGTGGCGAAAAGCGGCTGTTCCATTCCATCAAGCAGGCCATCGACAGCCATGCGCCCGAAGCGGTCTTTGTCTACAACACCTGCGTTCCGGCGCTGATCGGGGACGATATTGAGGCCGTCTGCAAAGCCGCAACCAAGAAATGGGGCACGCCGGTCGTTCCCGTCGATGCCGCCGGTTTCTACGGCACCAAGAACCTCGGCAACCGCATCGCTGGCGATGCCATGCTCCGCTATGTCATCGGCACCCGAGAACCCGACCCGGTGCCAGCCCATCTTGATCGTGACGGCGTCAAGGTGCACGACATTACGCTGATCGGCGAATACAACATCGCTGGCGAACTCTGGCATGTCATGCCGATATTCGATGAGCTTGGCCTCAGGGTGCTCGGTTCCCTGTCTGGTGACGCCCGCTTCCGCGAGGTGCAGACCATGCATCGTTCGGAAGTCAACATGATGGTCTGTTCCAAGGCCATGATCAACGTCGCCCGCAAACTCAAGGACAGCTACGGAACCCCTTGGTTCGAGGGCAGTTTCTATGGCGTCCGCGACATGAGCCTTGCTCTGCGCGACTTTACCCGCCTCATTGACGATCCGTCCCTGACCGAACGGACCGAGGCGCTGATCGCACGGGAAGAAGCGCGCATTGCCGAAGCCCTGAAGCCCTTCCGCGAAAAACTCGAAGGCAAGAAGGTGCTGCTCTACACCGGCGGCGTGAAGGCTTGGTCCGTGGTCTCCGCCCTTCAGGATCTGGGCATGCAGGTGGTAGCAACCTCCACCCGCAAGTCCACCGAGGCGGACAAGCAGAAGATCCGCGAGCTGATGGGCGAGAACACCCGGATGCTCGACGAGAGTCAGGGGCCACGGGCGCTGATCGACATGGTCTATGAGACCGACACGGACCTGCTCATCGCCGGTGGCCGCAACATGTACACCGCGCTGAAGGCCCGCATTCCCTTCCTTCATATCAATCAGGAACGCGACTTCGCCTATGCTGGCTACGACGGCATGATCACCCTTGCCGAGCAGATCGTTCAGAGCGTGGAAAGCCCAATCTGGAAAGCGGTGCGCGATCCAGCCCCATGGGCGCGAGACAGCCAGATTGAAGCAGCGGAGTAGGACCATGGCAGAGATTATCAAACGCAACAAGGCCCTGTCCGTCAGCCCGCTCAAGACCAGCAGCACCATGGGCGCATCGCTCGCCTTCCTCGGCATTCGGGGTGCCATGTCCATGCTGCATGGGGCGCAGGGCTGCACCGCCTATGGCAAGATCTTCCTCATCGGCCACTTCCGCGAGCCGGTGCCGCTTCAGACAACGGCCATGGATCAGGTCAGCACTGTCATGGGTGCGGACGAGAATGTGGTCGAGGGGCTGAAGACCATTTGCGACAAGTTCGCTCCCTCCCTTATCGGCGTGCCGACCACCGGCCTGTCAGAGACGCAAGGCTCGGACACCAGCGGCGCGGTCGCCACTTTCCGTCAGAAGCACCCGGAACATGCACGAACAACGGTCGTTCCGGTCGAGACGCCGGACTATGCCGGGTCGCTCGAGACCGGCTTTGCCAAGGCCGTCTACGAGTTGATCAATCGTCTTGTGCCTGAGGCCGAAGAGAAGGGCGGGGTTGCCTCCAACCGGCAGGTCAATATTCTCGTCAATGCCTCCCTGACCCCCGGCGATATCGAGGAACTCAAGGAAACGGTTGAAGCTTTCGGGCTCATTCCTCTGGTTCTTCCGGACATTTCGACAAGCCTTGACGGCCATCTCAACGAGAAAGACTACAATCCGCTCACCACGGGTGGAACCTGCGTCGGGGACTTCGATATCCTCCACAAGGCACGTGCCACGCTGGTCATCGGCAACAGCCTTGATGCAGCCGCCGACCTTCTGGAAAAGCGCACCGGTGTGCCGACCTATCGCTTCAGCCACCTGTTCGGCCTCGACAAGGTCGATGAGTTTATTCACCTGTTGCACAAGCTCTCCGGTCAGCCGGTGCCAGCCCGCATCGAACGGCAACGCAAGCAGTTGCAGGACGCCATGCTCGATACCCATTTTCATATCGGCATGACCCGCGCCGCCGTTGCCGGAGATCCGGACCTGCTCGCCGCCTTTGGCGATCTTCTGACCGGTATGGGAGCCGAGCTGATCACCGCCGTCGCACCGTCCAATGTTCCCAGCCTTGCCGCGCTGCCGGCAAAGGCGGTCAAGATCGGTGATCTTGAGGAACTGGAGAAATTCGCGCGGGAAGAGGACGCCGAGATTGTCATCGGCAACGCCCATTGCGCGGCAAGCGCCGAGCGTCTCGGCCTGCCACTGTTGAGGGCTGGTTTCCCCCAGTTTGACCGGTTTGGCGCTCCGTCGCGCGTTTGGGTTGGCTATCGCGGCAGCCGCCAGACCCTGTTCGAGCTCGCCAACCTGCTGGTTGAAGCCGATCATGACGCGGTCGAACCTTATCGATCCATCTATTCTCAGGTACAGGACATGGAAGGGGCACCCCATGGGGCAGATCGCTCGCACCTTGACCTTGCACGACAGCGCCATTGAGGACGACTTCGTGGACAGGGCATTGAAGGTGGCCTTCGCAACCACCGACCAGAAGCATGTCGACCAGCATTTCGGCACCTGCGAATTTCTGGCGATCTATCTGGTGACGCGTGATGAGGTGCATTTCCATCAGACCATCGGTTTCGAAAAGGCTCTGATGGACGGCACTGAGGACAAGCTCGACATACGCATCAAGGCGCTCGAAGACTGTGCCGCCGTCTATTGCCGTGCGGTTGGCGCCTCGGCCATCACCCAATTGAAGAAGATCCGGGTGCAGCCGATGAAGGTCGCTGATGGCACGCCAATCAAGGCGCAACTGGCGCTTCTACAGGATGAATTGAAGGGCGATCCAGCCTTCTGGATTCTCCGTGCGCTCGATGCGGTGAATGAAGCGCGCACTGATCCTGCCCGCTTTGACGATATGGAAACCGAAGGATGGAGTGAGTGAGACAATGCTACTAGATCTCGAAGAAGACCTTGTGGTCACTGCCGACGACCCGGCCCTCAGCAACCCGATTGTCAGTGAAATCATTCGCCAGATGCGGGCGATTGATGCCTATGGCGTCTGGGACAATGCCGGAGAGAATGAAATCATCGATCCCTTCGTGATGACCAAGGAACGCAAGCGCAACGTTCCCATCGTCGGGGATCCGGACGAGGAAGTCATGGCCCGAGTCAAGGCCTGGTACAACGCCCTTTCGGTTTGCATCGAAGGCAAAACGGGCCTGATGGCCGTTCCGATTGTCAACCTGACCCATGAAGGCTTTGGCCGCGCCATCATCGCGGTCGGCAAGCTGATCGTCGCGGACAAGAATCTGCGCGACGTGCATCGCTTCGGCTTCAAGTCACTCGAGGCCATGCAGGAGGAAGCCGCGAAAATCATCGACAAGGCTGCAGCCCTTGTTGAAGCCCACCGTGAGGTGGCCAAACTGTAAGGACCAAAGCTATGGATGAAGCAGAACTGAAGGCGCTCACCAAAGCCGCCAAGAAAGCCAAGCGCATCGCCTCCGAAAAGGCGATGGAGCTGCATGATCTCGTCGAGGACCGCCTGCCTGCCGGATACGAGGATCTGCCTGCACTCGCTGAGGAAACCTACGCCGCCTGTGAGGCCTGGGCCGCAGCGGAAGCAAATCTCAAACAGGCAGAAGTGAAGGGAGCCTGATATGGCTGAAGTGGTTGGATTGACCCTTGGCGGGGCGGAATGGACCCCGCAATTTGTTGAAGCGCTTGATGCCAAGAAATGCATCGGTTGCGGACGATGTTTCCGTGTCTGTTCGCGCAGCGTCTTTGAACTCGTCGAGCGCGAAAGCCTCAATCTGGATGACGACAGTGATGACGATCTCGATGATGATGATCCTTTCGGCGACGACGATGACGATGATGACGGTTTTTCTGATGATACGTCCATGGTCATGTCGCTGAAGAACCGGGACGACTGCATCGGCTGCGAAGCTTGCTCCAAGATCTGCCCCAAGGGGTGCTTCACGCACATGACCGCAGAAGCCGCCTGAAAAGAGCGGGGTAAGCATCACAATTCGTTTGAGCCAGACGGAAAGAGGAGACAAGCATGTCCGGCAAACCAGAAAAACACGTCTTTGTCTGCATTCAACAGCGCCCGGAAGGCCATCCCTTCGGCAGCTGTTCGGAGGAGCAGGCACAGGACATTTTCACCAAATTCAACACCGAGATCATCAAGCGCGATCTGGGGGGCAAGGTGCAGGTCACCGGCACCTCCTGTCAGGGCGGCCCCTGCAAGGCTGGCCCCAGCGTTCTGGTCTACCCTGAAGGGGTGAAATACCAGAGTATCAAAACCCAGGAAGCCATTGACGCGATCTTTGACGAGCATCTCATCGGCGGCGAACCTGTCGAGCGCCTGAAGGTGCCAGAAGAAGTTTGGTGAAGATGTTTGGTAAGACGTATGGTGAGGACATCTGGTCCTGACAGCACGTTTAATCAAAGCAGCAAGCCGCCCGTATGGGCGGCTTTTTTTGTTGGGCCCTGATGGCCGGACGGGCTGCGATTGTCGTCTAAACATCAACAACAGATTTGGTGGATCGACTGCGACATTGTCGCCTTTGCGACAAACAATTTGCGGCTGGCATTCTCGCTGCACGATTTAATTTGTATCGCAGTTTCAACAATATAGACCCAGCCGCGAAGTCTGGCACACCTCTTGCAAAATCCTTTTGTAACCAACCGTTTGGATAGATTGCGAGGGTGAGACCATGCTGACAGTCACAGAAAAAGCTCAGGAAGTTCTACAACGCTTGATGGACAGCTCCGAGAAGCCCCTGTCGGGCCTCCGGATCGCTGCGGTCAACGGCGGCTGTGCCGGATTGCAATATCGCCTCGATCTGGTGGCTGGTCCGGAAGAGGGCGACCATCTCGTCGAGAGCGGCTCGGTCAAGCTCTTCATCGTTCCCGAGAATGCGGAAATGTTGATCGGCACGGTGATCGACTTTGCCGAAAGCCTCGAAGGCTCGGGCTTTACCTTCGCCAATCCCAATGCCGCCTCAAAATGCTCCTGTGGCAAGAGCTTCGCAGCCTGATTTCATTTCAAAAGAACCGATCAACGGACAGCTGACATAACAAGAGCGCCGACCTGAGGAAGTAGAGAGACATGTGGGACTATTCGGATACCGTCAAGGAACACTTTTACAATCCGCGCAATGCCGGTGCGGTTGAAGGCGCCAATGCGACGGGCGATGTCGGGTCACTGTCTTGCGGTGATGCGCTTCGTCTCACGCTTAAGGTCAATCCCGCTACCAATGTCATCGAGAAAGCCGGCTTCCAGACCTTTGGCTGTGGTTCTGCCATCGCGTCCTCCTCGGCACTCACCGAGATCATCAAGGGAATGACCGTTGAACAGGCACTGAAGGTGTCTAATCAGGACATTGCCGACTATCTCGATGGTCTGCCGCCAGAGAAGATGCATTGCTCGGTGATGGGGCGCGAAGCCCTGCAAGCCGCCGTTGCCAACTATCGCGGTGAGGTCTGGAAGGACGATCACGAGGAAGGCGCTCTCATCTGCAAATGCTTTGCCATCGATGAGGTGCTGATCGAGGAAACGGTCCGCGCCAATGGCCTGACGACGGTCGAAGAAGTCGCCCACTACACCAAGGCCGGGGGCGGTTGCGCCTCCTGTCATGAAGGCATCGAGGAAATCCTCACCCGCGTTCTGGCCGAACAGGGCGAAAGCTTTGATCCTGAAGCGGCAGCAAAACCGCTGGTCGAGACGACGCCCGAAGCGCTCGTTGCTGGCATGACCGGGGTTCAGCGCATCAAGAAGATTGACGAGATCATCGACAGCCTGCGCCCGAGGCTTCAGGCCGACAATGGCGACGTGGAGCTGGTCGAGGTGATGGACGAGAAGATCTTCGTCAACATGAAGGGCGCTTGCGTTGGCTGCCAACTCGCCTCGGTGACGCTGAATGGCATTCAGGAAAAGCTGGTCGAGGAGCTTGGCGAGTTCGTTCGCGTGTTGCCCGCCAGCCAGATGAAGAAGGTCGCCGCCCGGAAAACCGTGAAGGCCACCGCCGAGCCATCGGCTCCCCTTACGGTCAGCAACATCATGCCCATCAGCGAATTGCTGAAGGTTTAGGGGAGGGGTTCGACATGGAAGGCATCTATCTCGATAACAACGCCACCACCCGGGTTGATGAAGCCGTGGTTGAAGCCATGCTGCCCTATTTCACCGAGCAGTTCGGTAACCCGTCAAGCATGCACCAGTTCGGCAACAAGGTTGGCCATGCCCTGAAGAAGGCGCGCAAACAGGTTCAGGACCTGCTTGGTGCAGCGCACGACAGCGAGATCATCTTCACCTCTTGTGGCACCGAGTCCGACAGCACCGCGATCCTCTCTGCGCTCAAGGCACAACCGACCCGGCGCGAGATCATCACGACAAATGTCGAGCACCCGGCCATTCTGGCCCTGTGCGAAAGCCTCGAGAAGGACGGCTACATTGTTCACTATCTCAAAGTGGACATGAGGGGCCGTCTCAATCTCGGCGAATACAAAAAACTGTTGTCCGACAAGGTGGCGATTGTCTCCGTCATGTGGGCCAACAACGAAACCGGCACGCTCTTCCCCGTCGAGAAAATGGCCCAGATGGCCTACGACGCCGGTGTCATGTTTCACACCGATGCCGTGCAGGCAGTGGGCAAACTTCCAATTGACCTGAAGAAAACGCCCATCGACATGCTGTCTTTGTCTGGCCACAAGCTGCATGCGCCCAAAGGCATCGGTGTGTTATATTTGCGACGCGGAACCCGCTTCCGCCCCCTCCTGCGTGGAGGCCATCAGGAGCGCGGACGCCGCGCCGGAACCGAAGCCGCCCCGTCCATCGTCGCGCTCGGCAAGGCCGCAGAGCTCGCTCAGCTGCATATGGAAGAGGAGCAGACCCGCGTGCGGGTGATGAGAGATCGCCTTGAGGAAGGGATCCTTGAGGCTGTTCCCCACTGCTTCGTGACGGGTGACGCCGACAATCGTCTTCCCAACACCTGCAACATCGCCTTCGAGTTCATCGAAGGAGAGGCGATCCTGATGCTGCTCAATAAGCTGGGCATCGCAGCCTCGTCCGGCTCCGCCTGCACATCAGGATCGCTCGAACCCTCCCATGTCATGCGGGCGATGGACATTCCCTATACCGCCGCACATGGCTCTATCCGCTTCTCGCTCTCCCGTTACAACACTGACAGTGAGATCGACAGGGTGATTGAAGCGATGCCGCCGATTATCGCCCAACTGCGCAAACTCTCACCATACTGGGGTGAAAACGGCCCTGTCGCCAACCCGGAACAGGCCTTCAACCCGGCCTATGCCTGAGAAACCGAAAGGAAATGGTCATGCACGTCAATCGCCCTATCATCATCGACGATACGACTCTGCGCGACGGCGAGCAGACCGCTGGCGTGGCCTTCAAACGGCAGGAAAAATGCACCATTGCAAGCGAGCTTGTGGCAGCAGGTGTTCCCGAGCTCGAAATCGGCATTCCCGCCATGGGCGAGGATGAGCGCGAAACCATCCGTGCCATCACCTCTCTGGGGCTCGACGCCCGGACGATTGTCTGGTGCCGCATGAGCGAGGTTGACCTCATCGCAGCCTGCGGGCTCGGGGTGACCATGATCGATCTGTCGATCCCCATGTCGGACCAGCAGATCAGGTCCAAGCTCGGACGGGATCGCGACTATGTCCTCAACCAGATCGCCTATATGGTGCCAAAGGCCCTCGATGAAGGTTTTGAAGTGCTTGTCGGTGGCGAGGATTCCTCCCGCGCCGATCTCGACTTCCTACTTCAGGTGCTCGAAGCCGCCGAACGGGCAGGGGCTCAGCGCTTCCGCTTTGCCGATACGGTCGGTATTCTCGAGCCGTTCGCCACCGCCGAAATCTTCCGCAAGCTCAGCGCCAATTCCGGCCTTGAACTCGAAATGCACGCCCACGACGACTACGGCCTTGCAACGGCCAACAGTCTTGCCGCGGCCATCGGTGGCGCGACCCATGTCAACACCACGGTGAACGGCCTTGGCGAGCGGGCGGGCAACGCCTCGCTTGAAGAATTCGTCACCGCAGGTCGCAAGCTTTACGGGCTTGAAACCGCTGTCGAGGAGCGCAGTCTCAACCATCTTTCCCAGATTGTTGCCAAGGCATCCGGTCGCCCCGTGCCGCTACAGAAAAGCCTTGTCGGTTCAACCGTCTTTACCCACGAAAGCGGCATTCATGTCGACGGGCTGATGAAGGACAAGGAGAACTATCAGGGCGTTGATCCCGAATGGTTCGGACGCAAGCATGAGCTGGTGCTTGGCAAGCATTCGGGCACCAAGGCCGTGCAGCATGTCTATGGCCAGATCGGGATCCAGCTGTCTGTTGCCGAGGCGATGGACCTCATCCCCCATGTGCGCCGTTTCGCCGAAGCCTACAAGCGCTCGCCGGACACCGACGATCTCATCGCCCTTCATCGCGATGTTTCGAGCGAGGGAACTGCCGCACGAAACTGATCCGCGCCATACGTCAGGATATCAGGTGCGTGTTCGAGCGTGACCCGGCTGCCCGGTCGCTGTTCGAAATCGCCACCATCTATCCCGGCGTTCATGCGCTGATCTGGTATCGTATCGCCAACCGGCTGTGGCTCGCCAACTGGCGGCTATGGCGCACGCTTCATTTCGTGGTTCGCCCGGTTTCTCACCAATATCGACATCCATCCCGGAGCGACCATTGGCGAGCGCTTCTTCATCGATCACGGCGCAGGGGTGGTGATCGGCGAGACAGCCGAAATCGGCGATGGCGTTACCCTCTATCACGGTGTCACCCTTGGCGGCACCACCTGGAACAAGGGCAAACGCCATCCGACCCTTGAAGACAATGTCGTGGTCGGGTGCGGGCGCCAAGATCCTTGGAGCCGTGCGCATCGGCTGTAATTCCAAGGTCGGCGCCAACTCCGTTGTCGTCGGCAATGTGCCTTCCGGCTCCACCGTTGTTGGTGTGCCCGGCAGCATCGTGCGCCGCAAGGACAAGGTCGCCTATCTCGACCCCCATGGCATCGATCTCAATCATCACCTTATCCCCGATCCGGTGTCCGACGCCATCGCCAGTCTCATCAAGCGGGTCGAAGTGCTTGAAGCCGAATTGAAGGGACGGGACGAGGAAGAGGGTGAGTGCGAGGGCCTGCGACGCAGCAACAGTTTGCGAGCACGATGAGCTGAAATTGCGGGAGGCCGTCAATGCCTGACGAAACCGCGACACTGTCCACGCCACGCGATCTCCTCGATTTCGAGGGTGGTGCGCTCTATTTCAACGAGGAGCCTTCCCCGGAAGCGGCCTTGCTCCTCGACAGGGCAAGCCGCGCACCATCCCCCAAGCTGCGCGACGAAGCCCTCAACGAGGCCGAGCAACTGGCCCCCGATGATCTCAACGTCATCGTCGCGCTCTATCGCCACTATTATTTCATGCAGGCCTTTGAAGAGGCTCTGCCGATAGCGGACCGGGCCATGAGCGAAGCGGCCAAACGTCTGAATTTGGCCGCGGACTGGCACCTGCTCACCATGAGTGATGTCGAGAAGACCGGCGGCGAGGCCATGCCCATGTTGCGCTTCTATCTCTGGGCGCTGAAGGGTAGGGCCTATCTCCTGATGCGGCTTGAGCGGTTTGAAGACGCGCTCGCCCCGCTTGAGAAGCTGGTTGAACTCGATCACGCCAACCGACTGAATTGCAAGCCATTGCTTGAGCTGACCCGCGAGCGCATGGCGGACCTGAAAGGAGCGACAGTATGAGAAACGAAGAACTGGAATCCGAAATCGACGATCTGAGCAGTGCCGAGGAATTTCTCGACTATTTCGAGATCGAGTTTGATCCCCATGTCGTCATGGTCAACCGCCTGCACATCCTTCAGCGTTTCCATGACTATCTCACCATTGATCGTGAGGGCCCGGTGGTCAGCGAGTCATGGTGGGACTACTACACCCGCAACCTCAAACAGGCCTATCAGGACTTTGTCGAGTCGGACGCCCTGACGGAGAAGGTGTTCAAAGTCTTCCAGCCCGCAAAACCTGCCTTCGTGCCCCTTGAAGATCTGCTCAAATAGCCGGGTGTGACAATGGAAAGCCAGCCTCCCAGCCGCTATGAATATGGTGAAGTCGTCCGTGTCACACGCAACGTCCGCAACGACGGCACCTATCCCGGAGCCAACACCGGGACGCTCCTCATTCGGCGCGGCTCGACAGGTGTGGTGCGCGATATCGGAACCTTCCTGCAGGATCAGGTCATCTATACGGTGCATTTCACCGACGAGGACATGATTGTCGGCTGCCGGGACAAGGAACTGATCCCGGTCGACGCGCCATGGAACCCGAGCCGTTTCGAATTCGGCGAAAAGGTCGTGGCCCGTATTCCCCTTGGCATCAAGGGCGAGGTCGTGGCCACCACGGGAGATCAGGGCGAGGTGATCAAGGTGATCCGGGATGACGAGGTCGTCGAGGCGCTGGGCTGTGTTGCCTATCATGTGCGCTTTCCCGGTCGGACATTGATGGTACCCGAAAGTGCCCTTTCGCCCCTGTTCGAAGATTTCAATGCCAGGGACGGTGAGGGGACGCAATGCTCATGAATGATGCCAATCTGTTGGCGCATCACCTCATGCGCGCCTCACTCACCGCCTTCGAGCGCCGCTATGATGAACTGACCGGCAATGAGAAAATGATCGCCGAGGAAAATGCGCAGCGCTCGCTCACCATTGAAGCGATAGTGCTGAAAAGCCCCGAAGCGCAAGGGGTTCATGTCCCGGAACAAATGCTCGACCGTGCCGTCGAGAATGTGCGCTCCCGTTATGACAACAGCGAAGAATTCAGCGAAGATCTGGCCCTGAATTCCCTGACCGAGGCCATTCTGCGTGAGGCGCTGGGTCGGGAGTTGCGCGTTGATGCTGTGCTGGAGAAGGTCGCTTCGAGCGTCTCTCTGGCAACCTTTGACGAGGCGCGTGACTGGTTCGAGCGCTATCCGGAGAAGTTCAGGATTGATGAAACGCGCACCGTGCGGCAAATTCTCATCACCATTAATGACGATTTCCCTGAAAATGTGAGATCGGAAGCCGCCCGCCGCATCAGCGAGATCTACAAGGATCTGGACGGCTCGATCGACCAGTTCGGCCAGACGGCCTTGAGGCATTCGGAATGTCCCAGCGCTCTGGAAAAGGGCTCGCTTGGCCGCATCGGGCGGGGGCAGCTTTTCCCCGAGCTGGACGAAGTGCTGTTCTCGCTCGGCGAGGGCAAGATGAGCGAAGTGATTGAAACTGCGGTGGGCTTTCATATCCTGCTGTGTGAGACCATTCATCCGGCCCTGCAAGCCAGCTTCGAAGAAGCCGCTCCAAAAATCATGGAAGCGATGAACGTCAAGCGCAAGGCGATGGTGCAAAAGCGCTGGATGTCGGGCCTGATGCAGCAGATGAAGCCATCTTCCAAACCCGAATGAAGCGGAATAATGCAAGCCCGGACTGATACTTCCGTATAAGGAGCGGGCAGTGAAATTTCATCGGTCAAAAAGCTATCAGGTAACAATCGCACATAAATGATTGTCTGGCTTTGCAAATCTTTCCCGAAGTTGGCCTGTGCTTACCGGCTCTCAGGGATTTTTCGGATGCGAACCATCCACAGAGGCGGCTTTCCTCCCTCATTTGCTCCGTTGGGACTGATACTCGTTTCACCACTTTGGTAAAATGCCTACTAGCAAGCCCCGGCGCTGATTTACAGGCGCGGAAAATCACAAATATCCTCCATGACTGAGGTGAGACAGGCGCCGATGCGGCCGCCTCGTTCTCAATTGATCAGATAATTTCGCAGGATCTGCGAACTTCAGGAGGAAAATCATGGCACAGGCACTTGTATTGGAAGAAAAGGGTAAGCTCTCCTTACGGGACTTCCCGCTGCCCAATGATCTGGGCCCGGATGACGTTCGCGTCGACATTCGCACCGTTGGTGTTTGCGGGTCTGACGTGCACTATTATACCCACGGCAAGATCGGCCAGTTCGTGGTCAACGCCCCGATGGTTCTGGGCCATGAAGCCGCCGGTGTGGTCACCGAGCTGGGTGCCAACGTCAAGCATCTGAGTGTGGGCGACCGCGTCTGCATGGAACCGGGCATTCCCGATCCGACCTCTCGCGCCTCCAAGCTCGGCATCTACAACGTAGATCCGGCCGTGACCTTCTGGGCCACCCCGCCGATCCATGGCTGCCTGACCCCGTCCGTTGTCCATCCCGCAGCCTTCACCTACAAGCTGCCTGAGAGCGTCTCTTACGCTCAGGGTGCCATGGTCGAACCGTTCGCCATCGGCATGCAGGCCTCTCTTCGCGCCAAGATCCAGCCGGGCGATATCGGCCTTGTCATCGGCGCCGGTCCGATCGGCATGATGACCGCTCTTGCCGCCCTTGCTGGTGGTTGCGCCAAGGTCTATGTCGCAGACCTCGCCCAGCCAAAGCTCGACATCATCGCCAAATATGACGGCATTGAAGTCATCAACATTCGCGAGCAGCCTGCCGCGCAGGCCATCGCAGAGGCAACCGACAATTGGGGTGCCGACGTGGTCTTCGAATGCTCCGGCGCCGCTCCGGCGATCCTCGATCTGCCTGCCTGCGCCCGTCCGGGTGGCGCCATCGTGCTCGTCGGCATGCCGGTTGAGCCGGTTCCGATGGACATTGTCGGCCTGCAGGCCAAGGAATTGCGTCTCGAAACCGTCTTCCGTTATGCCAACATCTATGACCGCGCCATTGCCTTGATCGGTGCTGGCAAGGTTGACCTCAACCCGCTCATCTCCGCCACGCTGCCGTTTGCCGACAGCATTGCAGCCTTTGACCGTGCGGTTGAAGCTCGCGATACGGATGTGAAGATCCAGATCGAAGTGTCGAAAGACTGATCAAGCGGGGAGGAGGAAGACATGTATCTGGGACTCGATATCGGCACCTCTGGTGTCAAGGCGATGCTGGTCGACGAAAAATTTGCGGCGGTCGCGGTCACGACCGCACCGCTCACCGTCGAACGTCCCCATCCGGGTTGGTCGGAACAGGATCCGGACAGCTGGATCAAGGCCTGCGAAGCCGCAATCATCGAATTGGGGCGCGTCAACAAGGATGCGCTCTCCAAACTCAAGGCCATCGGCCTGTCTGGACACATGCATGGGGCGACCCTGCTGGATGCCGCCGACAAGCCCTTGCGCCCCTGCATCATGTGGAATGATGGCCGCTCGGGCGAGCAATGCCTCGAGCTTGAAAAGCGGGCCGATTTCCGCGGCATCGGCGGCAATATCGTGATGGCAGGCTTCACCGCCCCCAAACTGCTCTGGGTGGCGCAGCATGAACCCGAAATCTTCGAGAAGACCGCCAAGGTGCTTCTGCCCAAGGATTATGTCCGCCTCTGGCTGACCGGTGATCATGTCGCCGAAATGTCGGACGCGGCCGGAACGCTCTGGCTCGATGTGGCGGGTCGGAAATGGTCGCCTGAACTGCTCGAGGCGACGGGGCTGAACAACAGTCACATGCCGAGCCTCGTGGAAGGATCGGACGTGTCCGGCATGCTTCGCGCCGAATTGGCCGAAGCCTGGGGCGTCCCTCAGGTGCCTGTCGCTGGTGGTGGCGGAGACAATGCCGCAACTGCTTGCGGGATGGGTGTCATTACCCCCGGCACAGGCTTCCTGTCCCTCGGTACTTCGGGGGTCCTGTTTGCTGCAACCGATCGCTTCGCTCCGAACACAGAAGATGCGGTGCACGCATTTTGTCATGCAGTGCCGAACACATGGCATCAGATGGGAGTGATACTTTCTGCCACTGATAGTCTCACCTGGCTCAGTGAAATGACCGGTCGAACACCGGCAGAATTAGCAGGTCTGCTGCCAGAAAGTATCAATGATCCAACAAGTATCAGTTTCCTTCCATACCTTTCTGGCGAAAGAACGCCGCATAACAATCCAAATGCGACCGGTGCTTTCACCGGATTGCAGCGCGTGACGCAATTGCCCGATCTCGTGCAGGCAACGATGGAAGGCGTCGCGATGGCCTTTGCCGATTGCGTGCGTGTCCTCAAGGCGGCGGGCACCGAGATCGAAGCGGTCTATGCCGTGGGCGGCGGAGCCAGGTCCGATCAGTGGCTGCAAATCATGGCCGCTGTCACCGGATTGACCTTGCTGAAGCCGGAAGGCGGAGACTATGGCGCGGCTTTCGGAGCGGCAAAATTGGGAGCTGCCTGCGCGACCGGAGATACGTCGGCGCGCGTCTTTGCACCGCCGAAAATTGACGGTGAGTTCAGGCCTGACCCTGTTCTGGCAGAAAAATACGCGCCGAAATATCAAGTCTATAGAGACACTTATCTAAATTTGCAGAAATGATGGTGAGCGAAAGACCGGGCGGGGCTTTGATAATCTGAGCCCTGCCAACAAGGCAACGATCACCGCCTGAAGCAAGTCTTGACGGTCGGAGCAGTGGCAGATGCTTGAGCTCTTTCCCTTCTCACCGGTTCAACTCTGTCGCCTGTGACGCGACGCCCGCCTATCAATGCGAAACACGCTCCGTCGTCAGAAAAGAAGGGCAGGATTTGCCCTTCTTTTTTATTTTCCAAAGTTTTCCCCCGCCAAATTCAATTTATTTTCCCCTTTTTGAGGTCGGAGCCGACGCTCAATTGCTCGTGACGTTTATGTCTGGGAGGGGTGACTTCATGGCGGGATTTTGTCTCAATTCAACCTTGAAAAGCATTTCTGAAAACCCCATTCGCATAGGTTGCAAAGAATATTTGTGTGACGAAAAGTCACCGCAAAGGTCAAAATAGTATCAAGAAACGGCACCCATGAATGTCGGTTGTAGTCAGAAACCTCTACAAAATGAGCTGATAGCATTATACCCATTCGGGCATATTCGTAGAACTATAGGCTAATACATGCCCAATTTCTGCGCTGCAGCATAAAAAGTGGGCAGTAAAAACCATAGAAGTTAGAGATCCTTGGCTGTGTCTAGGAATTCCAGATTATGCGAAAATTCACAAACGAAGGTCAAAAACGTATTATATATTTCTCCGTAGTGATGTGGAGAACTAAAAACTTTCCCGAATATACTCTGAGCCAACGCATCCGGTAATAATTGGTCTTGGGAGGGATCAAGTCAGATGCGGGTAGGAGGAAAAAGTGCAGCCTGATCTCGAACTTGTGCATATTCGAAAGGGAGAATCCTTTGCCGCTTGGCAACATGGATATCCGTTCCGCACAGTGCGCTGGCACTATCATCCCGAATATGAAATCCACCTCGTCGTATCCACGACAGGCAAGTTCTATATCGGCGATCACATCGGTCACTTTGCTCCAGGCCAACTTGTTATCACTGGCCCCTATCTGCCTCAGAACTGGATTAGCAATATTCCGAAGGACAAGTTCGAGCGCCGCCGCAGTCAGGTGATTCAGTTTCCCGAGAGCTTCATTGAATCGATGCTCGAAACGATCCCCGAAATGGAAGCGTTCCGCAGTCTGCTCAATCGGTCTCAGCGCGGTCTGTTGTTCGACAACGAAACAGGCAAGTCGCTCGAGCCATTGATGACCGAAATCATCGACGCAAGTGGCGTTAAGCGGATCGCGCTCTTCTGCGAGATTGTTGATCGCCTTGTCCATGCTCCGGAACCACAGATTCTCGCAAGCCTCAATTTCCAGCTCGAAATGGGCAATGCCGAGGATACCGGCGTCAACCGCGCCATTCACTATCTGCGTGAGAACCTCACAAGCCAGATCACGGAAGCCGAACTGGCCGAACTGACCGGGCAGAGCCCGAGTTCCTTCTCTCGCTCTTTCAAACGCCACACGGGGATGACCCTTGTGCGTTACAAGAACCAACTGCGGATCGATCTGGCCTGTCACATGTTGCTGGCCGACCCGGAGACCCGTGTCGCTGATATCTGTTTTGAAGTTGGGTTCGCCAACTTGTCCAACTTCAATCGTCACTTCCTCAAGTTGAAAGGCATGTCGCCCTCGGAATTCCGTTCCACATTTGCAGCAAACAATGTGGTTCGCATGACAGGCTAGTGCCTAAATCCAGATTATCGAATTGCTCGTGTGCAGATTTGGAGGTCTGCGCAACTGGGTAGTATTGTCCAAACCAATGTTAGGGAGGATCCTAAAATGAAGTCCATTCTCAAAACCTTCTCCGTCGCTGCTCTTGCTTTCACTGCCTCGGCTGCCGTTTCCATGGCTGCTGATGGCAAGCTGAAAATCGGCATGACTTTTCAGGAAATGAACAACCCGTACTTCGTTTCCATGCATGAAGCTCTTAAAGACGCAGCAGCAATGCTCGGTGCAGAGCTGGTCATCACCGATGCTGGTCATGACGTAGCAAAGCAGATCTCTGACGTTGAAGACATGCTGCAGCAGGATATCGACATTCTTCTGCTCAACCCGACCGACAGTGCCGGTATCGAATCCGCAGTGGTTATGGCCAAGGAAGCCGGTGCCATCGTTGTGGCAGTCGACGCCAACGCTAACGGCCCGGTTGACACCTTCGTTGGCTCCAAAAACCGTGATGCAGGCTACATGTCTTGCAAATACATGGGTGAAGCCATCGGCGGTGACGGCGAAGTCGCCATCCTCGACGGTATTCCGGTTATCCCCATCCTGCAGCGCGTTGAAGGCTGCAAGGCTGCTCTGGCCGAATTCCCGAACATCACTCTCGTTGACACCCAGAATGGTCGTCAGGACCGCTCCGTTGCTCTGGGCGTTGTCGAAAACATGATCCAGTCCCATCCGAAACTCGAAGCCATCTTCTCCGTCAACGACGGTGGCGCAATGGGCGCACTGGCTGCGATCCAGGGTTCCGGCAAAGACATCAAGCTGACCTCCGTGGACGGTGCTCCTGAAGCCGTTGAAGCAATCGCGAAAGGCACGCCTTTCATCGAAACGACTGCTCAGTTCCCACGTGACCAGGTCCGTGTCGGTCTCGGCATGGCTCTTGCTCAGCTCTGGGGTGCCCGCGTTGTTCCTTCTGAAGTGCCGATCGACGTGAAAGTCATCGACGCGAAAAATG
Organism: uncultured Cohaesibacter sp.; assembly: GCF_963662805.1. NCBI lineage: Bacteria > Pseudomonadati > Pseudomonadota > Alphaproteobacteria > Hyphomicrobiales > Cohaesibacteraceae > Cohaesibacter > uncultured Cohaesibacter sp. The sequence goes on along the minus strand of NZ_OY759852.1, from coordinate 60,881 downwards.
CAGAAGGCTTCGCTTGGTAAGTTCTCCTCCCAAGGCCGCTCCCGCAAACTCTTTGCGGGGGTGGCTCCCTCAAACTATGCGGATTGTCCCATGCTGGAAATGAACGGGATCAAGAAACGCTTCGGCAATATCGAAGTCTTGCATGGAGTTGATCTAGAAGTGCGAGCCGGCGAGGTGCATGCACTTCTCGGCGAGAATGGTGCTGGCAAGTCGACATTGATGAAAGTGCTCTGCGGCATCATCAGATCTAGCGAAGGCACAATCAAGATCAACAACGAAGTGTGTGATTTCGCCAATTATGACGAAGCCATCGAGGCCGGTGTCGGCATCGTGTTTCAGGAATTCAGCCTTATTCCCTATCTAACGGCTGTCGAAAACATGTTCCTCGCTCGGGAACTGACCAATTCACTTGGGTTGCTCAATCGTCGCGCGATGCGAAAACGCGCCGAAGAGATCATGAAGCAGCTCGACGTAGATGTGCCGCTGAACATCCCCGTCGCCAAATTGTCGGTCGCCGAACAGCAGTTCGTCGAGATCGCCAAGGCGCTGTCGCTGGATGCGCGGATCCTCGTCCTTGATGAACCCACCGCAACGCTGACGCCGTCCGAAGTGGAGCACCTGTTCAAGGTCATCCGCGAATTGCGACGCAAAGGGGTGGCAATCGTCTTCATTTCGCATCACCTTGAGGAAATCTTCGAGATCTGCGACCGCATCACGGTCCTGCGCGATGGCGAATATATCGCAACCTGTCAGGTGTCGGACGTCGACAATGATCGTCTCGTTGAGATGATGGTCGGTCGCCGCATTGAACAGAGCTTCCCGCCAAAACCGGAAATCGATGCATCCCTCCAGCCCGTTCTGGAGATTTCGGAAATCCAGCTCGACAAGAACGGACCGGTCTCTTCCTTCGAGCTTCGCAAGGGCGAAGTGCTCGGCTTTGCCGGTCTCGTCGGCTCGGGACGGACCGAAACCGCTCTTGCCTTGCTGGGTGCGCATCCCTCGCAGGTCTGCAAGGTCAAGATGGATGGCAAGGAGGTTCGCTTCCGCGAGCCTGCCGATGCACTGGCCGCTGGGATTGGTCTTCTGCCCGAAAGCCGCAAGGAGCAGGGGCTGGTCACCAGTTTCTCGATCCTGCAGAACATCTCGATCAACAACTACGCCAAATACCGCAAGAACCGCTTCTTCATCGATTTGAAGAAAGAGCTCTACAGCACCACCGAAGCCATGGGCAAGGTTCGCGTCAAGGCGAACAGCGCCTATGACCGGCTCGACACATTGTCTGGTGGCAACCAGCAGAAGGTCGTCGTCGCCCGCTGGCTCAATCACACCATGAAGGTTCTCATCTTCGACGAACCCACGCGCGGCATTGACGTCGGTGCAAAGGCTGAAATCTACCAGCTGATGCGCGATCTCACGGAACAAGGGTGTTCCATCATCATGATTTCCTCCGAACTGCCCGAAGTCTTGGGCATGTCCGACCGGGTCTGTGTCTTCCGCGATGGCGGCATCGTCGACACGGTCGAAGGTGAGGATATCAACTCAGAACACATCATGACTCTCGCAACGACGGGGAGACAGAAAAATGTCGCATGACACAACGATCAATGACTCAGGCAAAGACATGACCAAAACCCGCAGCCGTTTTGAATTTGCCGACATTCTGCATTCACCGCTCGTTCTGCCCTTGGCTGGCCTGATCGTCGTTTCGATCCTGATGGGCATCGCCAGTGAGAACTTCTTCTCTGTCTCCAACATCTTCAACGTGTTGCGACAGGTCTCGATCAACGGCATCCTCGCAGTCGGCATGACCTTCGTCATCCTGACCGGCGGTATTGACCTGTCCGTGGGGGCCGTCATGGCGCTCGCTGGCACCATCTGCGCCGGTCTGGTCGTCAACATGGGCATGCCCGGCATCGTCGGCCTTGCCGGTGGTACGCTGATCGGTATTGCCTTCGGACTGTTCAACGGCGCGCTGGTCGCATGGGGCCGTATGCCTGCGATCATCGTCACGCTTGCCACGATGGGCGTTGCCCGTGGTCTTGGCCTCATCTACTCCGGTGGCTATCCGATTTCTGGTCTACCGTCCTGGATTTCCTGGTTCGGCATCGGTCGCGTCGCGAACATCCCCGTGCCGGTGATCATCATGTTCATCATCTATGCACTGGCATGGGTGCTGTTGCAGCGCACGCCGTTCGGTCGCCATGTCTATTCCATTGGTGGCAACGAAACCGCAGCTCGTCTGTCTGGCGTCAAAACCCAGTGGATCAAGCTGGCCATCTACACCATCTCCGGCCTTACGTCATCGCTTGCTGCGATCGTCCTGACCGGGCGTCTGATGAGTGGCCAGCCGAACGCCGGTGTCGGTTTCGAGCTGGATGCCATCGCCGCAGTGGTTCTGGGCGGCACCGCCATCGCTGGTGGTCGCGGTCTGATCCTTGGCACGCTGATCGGTGCGGTGCTTCTGGGCATTCTGAACAATGGTCTCAACCTGATGGGCATCAACCCCTACCTTCAGGACGTGATCAAGGGCCTCATCATCCTTCTGGCCATCTACATCGGCCGCGAGTGGCGATAGGCAACCGGTTTGAGGAAAAGGATCCCGCAAATGAAACGTCATCTGATCATTTGCTATCCGAGCGGAGCCTTTCCATAGGCACCTGACCTTGGCAAGCAACAGCGAGGGCAGGGGAGAGACTTCCCTGCCGACTGCGGCACCCTCGGTCTGAACCGGACACAAGTCCAATCACCCAATACCCAACATCATTTCACCTTTGGCGATCCTCTCTCGCCAAGGGACAGGGGCCCTTCGCGCCTCATTCCGGACGACCGATTGCATGAATGCGGCGCAAATCGGACCCGCCGGACGCCAAAGAACCACGAACGCTGAGCCGGTAAGGCCAGAGATAAAGTGAGGAATATTATGGACTTCAAAGGCAAGAAAGTCATCATCACCGGCGCAGGCAAAGGCATTGGCCGGACCACTGCACGTGAACTTGCAGCCCGTGGCGCCAGCATCGTCGGCATGAGCCTGACGCTTGAAGAACTGGCAGGACTGACAGAGGAAACCGGTGCAACCTGTATCGCTGCGGACTTCTCAGACGTCGCCGAAGTGCGCCGCGCAATGAAAGAAGCTGGCACCTGCGACTATCTCGTCAACTGCGCAGGTATCAACGTGCTCGAAAGCGTGCTCGACATGTCCGACAAGGGATGTGACGCCGTGCTGCACATCAACCTGCGTGCCGCGATCGTGGCTGCACAGGAATTCGCCCGTGCCCGCGTGGCAGCCGGTGGCGGCGGCGTCATCCTCAACATCTCCAGCATCGCCGGACATCGCGGCTTCCAGGACCATGTCTGCTATGCCGCTTCCAAGGCTGGCATCGAGGGCGCGACCCGCGTCATGGCCAAGGAACTGAGCCCGCATGGCATCCGTGCCGTCTGCCTCGCTCCCACCATCACCATGACCGAGCTAGCCGCTGAAGCATGGAGCGATCCGGTCAAGAGCGAGCCGATGATGGTGCGTCACCCGATTGGCCGCTTCGCCCAGCCCGAAGACATCGCCCGTGCCGTTGCCATGCTGCTCAGCGATGACGCATGCATGGTGACCGGTTCCGTTCTCTCCGTCGACGGCGGCTTCCTCGCCGTCTGATGCAAGCGCCATTCACACATTCGAACCCCAAGGAGCAAGAAAATGGCTGAATCTGTAGAAGGCAAAATTGCCGTTATCACCGGTGCTGCATCCGGGATTGGCCTCGCAACCACCGAAGCGCTGATCGAAGCAGGAGCAACTGTCGTCATGGTCGACTATGACGAGAAGGCCCTGAAGGAATGCGTGGCCCGTCTCGGCGACAAGGCAATCGCACAGGTCACCAACCTCATCGATCCGGACAGCTGCGCCGCCATGGTGCCCGAAATCCTCGCAAAAGTGGATCATATCGACATCCTCTATTGCAACGCTGGCACTTATATCGGCGGTGACCTGACCGAAACCGACACCAAGACCATCGACCGCATGCTGAACCTCAACGTCAACGCCGTGATGAAAAACGTCCGCGAAGTCGTTCCGCACATGATCGAACGCAAGACCGGCGACATCGTCGTGACCTGCTCGATCGCCGGTCACTTCCCGACCTACTGGGAGCCAGTCTATTCCGCTTCCAAATGGGCCATCACCAGCTTCGTTCAGGGCATGCGCCGTCAGATGATCCCGCACGGTGTTCGTGTGGCTCAGGTCTCTCCGGGCCCGGTTATCTCTGCACTTCTCGCCGATTGGCCTGAAGAAAACCTGCGCAAGGCAAAGGAATCCGGTAGCCTCATCGAAGCGTCCGAAGTGGCCGATGCTGTCATGTATATGCTGACCCGCAAACGGCAGGTCACCATCCGCGACATGCTGGTCCTTCCGACCAACTTCGATCGCGTTTAATGATGAGAGCCGGAGCGGGCAAACAGCAATCGCTCCGGCTCACATTTTGCTGATCCATCACGAGGGAGAGCTTTGATCGAGGCCTTCCGGATCGGCGCAGGAAAGCATGGGAAGAGAAAAATGGCACGATACTACATGGGGATCGATGTCGGCACAGGCAGCGCCCGTGTCGGCATTTTTGATGTGTACGGCAACATGCTGGGCACTGAGAAGAAAGACATCACCCTGTTTCAGGAAGCAGGATCAATTGTCGAGCAATCCTCCGATGAGGTCTGGAACGCGGTCTGCACCGCAAGCAAGGGAGCCCTGAAGGCATCCGGCATAGCTCCAGCAGACGTGGTCGGCATCGGCTTTGATGCAACCTGTTCTCTCGTGGTTCTCGGCCAGAACGGGACCCCCATGGCCATCGGCTCCAGTGAGAATCCATCGCGCAACATCATCGTCTGGATGGATCACCGCGCAACCGATCAGGCAGACAGGATCAACGCCACCAAGCACCGTGTGCTCGACTATGTCGGCGGGATCATTTCTCCTGAGATGGAAACCCCCAAGCTGCTCTGGCTGAAGGAGCACCGGCCCGACACCTTTGCATCGGCATGGCGTTTCTTTGATCTCACGGACTATCTGACCTGGCGCTCCACCGGCAGCGAAGCACGTTCGATCTGCACCGTTACCTGTAAATGGACCTATATGGGCCATGAAGACAGCTGGGACGAGAGCTATTTCCGCCAGATCGGCCTTGAGGCACTGGCGGATGAGAAATTCGAGCGCATCGGCACAGAGATCGTCAACGCGGGCACGCCGCTGGGCGCTGGGCTGACCGAAGCCGCTGCCGCCGATCTCGGCCTTGTGGCGGGAACCAGGGTCGCTGCAGGGCTGATCGATGCACACGCAGGCGGGATCGGCACAGTTGGCGCCAAGGACAGCGGCAAGCCGCAGGACAATCTGGGCTATGTCTTCGGCACCAGCTCCTGCACCATGACCACGACAACCGACCCGGTCTTCGTGCCCGGTGTCTGGGGGCCGTATTATTCCGCCATGGTGCCCGGTGCTTGGCTCAACGAGGGTGGCCAGTCCGCCGCAGGGGCCGCCATTGCCCAATTGTTGAAATTCCACCCGGCAGCTGCCGAGGCAACTGCAATCGCCAAGGAAAAGGGCAAGTCACTGCCCGATTGGCTTGCCGTCAGAGCTGTCGAGCAGGCAGGTTCCATTGACAAAGCTGCGAAACTGGCCAACGGCCTGCATGTGGTGCCCGAATTCATCGGCAACCGTGCGCCCTATGGCGATCCCTACACCCGCGCGGTGATCGCAGGGCTTGGCATGGACGCCGATGTAGATCATCTCGTCGCGCTCTATCTCGCCGGTGTCTGTTCGCTCGGCTATGGCCTGCGGCAGATCATCGACACGCAGGCCGAAGCAGGTGCCTCGATCAAGACAATCGTAATCAGCGGTGGTGCCGGGCGTAGCCATCTCGTGCGCCAGTTGCTGGCCGACGCAACCGGAGTGGCCGTTGCGGCACCAAAAACGGAAGAACCTGTCCTTTTGGGGTCTGCGGTGCTTGGCGCCGTTGCGGCAGGTGACTTTGCCAGTGTAGAAGAAGCCATGACTGCGATGAGTGAAATTTCCCGGCGATATGAACCCGATACGGGCGAAAACCGGAGCTTCCACGACAGTCGTTATGACCTCTTCAAGCGGTTCCAGTCCCTCGCTCGCGAGGCTGCCATTCGCCACTGAAGTTCCAAAGACCCATTGGCGGGGGACGCCCCCGTGGAGCGGAGATTTTTATGACCACAACAAACGCCGTCATCTTTGATCTTGATGGATGCCTCGTCGATAGCGAGCCGGTTTCTCTCAGAGCATTGGCCATCGAGTTGCAGGAGGCGGGGGTGCCCGGCGCTTGTTTTGAAATGACCCGCGACAACTATCTCGGCTGGTCACTGACCGATGTCAGCAAGGATGCCTCTGTGCGCCTTGGTCGGCCCGTGCCTGCCGATCTGGTTGACAGATATCACCAGCGGCTGTTCGACTTCTATGAGAAGGATGGACTGCCGCAGGTGGCCTCCATGGTGGCGTTGCATGACCGCTTGCGCGATGCCGGCCTGATCACGGCCATTGCGTCGGGTGGCTCACCCGACCGGATCATCCGCTCCCTGACGGCTTCGGGGCTGCTGTCACGCTTCGAGGGCCGAACCTTCAGTGGCGAGCAGGTCGAGCGCGGTAAGCCAGCGCCTGATCTCTTTTTCTTCACCGCAAAGCAGATGAACCTTGATCCCGCAGCTTGCATTGTTGTCGAGGATTCCCCGCACGGCATCGAGGGAGCAAAGGCGGCTGGCATGCGTGCGGTCGGCTTCACTGGCGGCTCGCATCTTGACGCCATTCGCGATCAGCATCGTGACTTGCTTCTGTCCAAGGGAGCAGAGGCCGTGTGCGAGGATGCCATGGATCTGTTTGACATCATCACCAACAACGGGCGGGGTTGAAACCTGACGCCGGAAAGCTCCACCACATGAAACGCTGGACCTCTGCCACTGAAATGAGCCATTCGGTTGCGATTGAAGAGCTGTTGTTCTTCATCGAGCGCGTCGCCAACGGCGCAGCGACCTTGCGGTTCCTCTGTGGTGAGCCCGGCTTTGGCATTAGCCTGCTCGTCCGTATGGCAAGCCAGAGGGCTCATGCCAGAAATCTGGTGACCCTAACTGTGCCGATGGATCTGGACTGGGGTGAGGAGCTGTCCGTTCAGGGCAGGGCGGATCTCGTCGGCAAACTGATGAGGTCCATTGCCACGGCGCAAAAGCCCAATGGCAAGGCGATTGATGTCCTGTTCCGCCGGTTTGCCGAACGCTGCGCAGCCGATGTTTCAGCGTTCCACAAGAGCCCTGCGAGCGTGCTCGAGAATGCAACACGCGAGATCATTCTTCTACCGGGAGGCCCGGGTCTGATCGCCAGCCTGTCGAGCTATTGTGATGCCTTTGAAAAGAAGGACCGCAATCGCATGAAGGATGCCGTGCGGTCCGTTGCATCCGCTCCCCTGCAGGAAGTCCGCGAGATCGATGGTTCCTTCAGCGGATCAGCGCTGCTGGAACTGGCTCCGGCAAATCTTTTGCATCTTCTCTCTGCACTGGCTCGAGCCTGCGACTATGACGGGCTCCTCGTCATCGGCGAGAAGAAAAGCGGATCCTTGCCCGCCGAGAGGGATGCCGGAAGCAATGCCTTTGGCACGATCGTCGAAAGCATCGAGCAGGCAATCCACGATGGTGCCTCAGGGCTGGGCGTGATCCTGCCCATGCGGCCCGGCGAAATGGAAACTGTCCTCGAGGACCTCGGCCATCGCGATAGAGCCCGGTCGACGGACCATGGCTCGAACGAGGCTGACGAACACCATATGGCGCTCACCCGGATGATGATCTCCGTTCCCGCATTGACAGTCGCTGACTTCGCAGAAGTTGGCTAGTGTCCGCTCATGCGGGCCGCCTTATCACCCTTCTCGCTCTTCACCAGCCAGCGCTTGACGGTGTTGCGATCAATCGCAAGGCGTTGCGCCGTTTTGGTGATGTTGCCATTCTCCAGTCGGTAGATCTTGTTCACCTTGGCCGCGATGATCTCGTCGAGCGACTTCTCGTCCGTGTCGAAATCCATATCAGGCTCCGTCAGGAGAGGTGCAGGTGCGAGCTGGGGGACCTCCAGATCGGGAAGGCTCTGAAGCGTAGCGTATTTCTCGGCGAAGTTTTCCAGCTCGCGGACATTGCCCGGCCAGCTGTAATGCTGCAGCTGCTTCAACACGCGTGTCGGTACGTGAGGCGTTGAGACTTTACGCTGAACACAGGTCTTCTCGAGGAAGTTCAGGAACAGGAGCTCTGCGTCTCCCTCGCGCTCGCGCAAGGGTGGAATGTTGAGGTCGAGCACATTGAGTCGATAGAACAAGTCGGCACGCAGGCGCCGGTGGTGAATTTCCTCCTGCGGGATTTTGTTGGTCGTGGCGATGATGCGAACCTTGATCGGCACGACCTTGTTGTCACCGATGCGCATGATTTCGCCCGTCTGCAGGGCTCGGAGCAGTTTTGCTTGCAGAAAGACATCCATTTCGGTCAGTTCATCCAGAAACAGGGTGCCTTCATGGGCCAGCTCGAAAAGCCCGATCTTGCCCGATTTCGACGCTCCGGTGAAGGCCCCCGGCGCATAGCCGAACAGCTCACTCTCAAGAAGGTTTCCGGGCAGGGCGGCGCAGTTGACCGCCACGAAGGGCCCTTGGGCAAGCTGGCCCGCATTGTGGATCGACTGGGCGAAAAGCTCTTTGCCCGTGCCGGTCTCACCAACAATCATGATGTTGCAGGTGGTTTTGCTATATTGCTCAGCCATCTCCACGAGCCGTTTCATCTTCTGGCATTTGTAGCGAATGCTCGAGAAGGAATATTTTGCGTAGAACCCGCTTTCCGTCAGCTTCTTGCGGATGACGTTGCCGGTGTCCTGAATTTTCTGGACCGGCTGGAACAGCACCACGGAAGAATTGTCATTGAAGTCGTTCGACGAAATGGAAATATGGTCCAGCGCCAGCGTGTCGCCCCGATAGGGAACGATCATGTTGCGGGCATCCTTGCCCTTCTGGAAAGCACGGTCGAGTTCCGAGGAGACGAAGAAATCCGCAATCGCCGTGCCCAGAATCTTGTCTCTGGAATGGGCCAGTATCTCGCATCCTTGCCGGTTGATCTCTTCTATCCGCCCCTGCCTGTTCACCAGAACAGCGCCATCGCGGGTGCAATCGAGCACGGTGGACAGCTTCTGCTCGGCGTGGATATAGCGGTTGAGATTCTTGTAGACGAGCATCGCCCGCTCAAACGCGTCAACGATGGTTTCCATGCTGGATTCAATGAGATAGGCGTTAAGGCCTTTCGACTTGACCCACTGGTAGGCAACCGCGTCCCCGATCACCACATCTGGCTTCCATGTCACGAGGTTGTCCATGCGCTCCTGAAAGCTCAGCTTTTCGCGCAATTCGAAACAGCGATAGGTTCGCGAAAGGATCGTGCAGATCGGCTCGACCAGATTGATGAGCGGAGCATAGCCGGCGACCGCGATGCGGGTGTTCTCGTCTGTTTCCTTGTGAATGTAGGCGAGCGTTCGCTGGACCGAAGCCTCCACTTCGATCACTTCGACATTCAATTCCCTCCGGATCATGCGCGCGGTCCCGCCGCGGCTGATGATGATCTTGGCCCCGTTCTCCATTGCCTGACGTGCAGCCTTCACCCCCTGATGGAGGTCTCCCTCAAAGGCTTTTGCCGGGTAGTTGGATGTGTCGATAATGCTTTGGGCCTTGATCCGTATTTGCTCGAATGGAGCAATAAACGCGATAACCATGACCGTTCCTCCCGGTGAGAAAGTATGTGGTCATTTCCCACCAATTGCAACGAATTGGTGATGCAGACTGCATCAGAGGCCGTAGCATATTGCCGCAAGAAATACGTAGTTAAGTTTTTACTTATTAAGCAAAACTACATCACATCAATAGGTTGATGTGTGTGGCACGGCGATTGCAATGGTTGGGGACAAGGCGCAACAAGAACCGCCACAGTCTAATTGATTAGATAGAGAGAGGAGACACTTTAATGAAAAAGGATCTTTTTAAAGTCCTTTTGCTCGGGCTTGCAGTGCTCGGGCTGTCACCGGCCCAGGGGCAGGCCGCTTCAGAAGGTCAAGTTCTGAACATTGCCCACCCCGTTCTCCAGCAAAACTGGTCACCCCTTCAGGGAGGAGGGCACGCAGCGCGCTGGCAATCACTGAGCTGGGCCGCTCCGATGTATTTTGACAAGGACGGCAAGCTCACGCCTTACGTCCTTTCAAGTGTTGAGTCCGATGACAGCTTCACCAGCTGGACTCTCCACGTGAACCCGAAAGCTGTCTTCTCCGATGGCTCAAAGATCACCGCTGCAGATGTCGTCGGCACCTGGAACCTGTCGGCTCGTCCGGCAACCAAACATGCCCGCGTCAACCTGTTTCTGGGTGGTGTCAAAGGCTTCAATGATGTAGTCGTTGGCAAGGCAAAGGACATGGAAGGTCTGGCGATCAAGGACGACGCGACTGTAAGTGTCACCCTTGACGGTTCGGATCCGATTTTCGACCAGAAGATCGCAACCGCGCTGATCGCACCGGTGAAAATTTCTCAGGCCGAAGATGAAAACGGCATGGAGAAACAGGACTGGTGGATGCCTGAACAGGGCGTTGCCGTATCGGGTCCCTTCATGCCCGAAAGCATCGATCTTGATCAGGGCGTCGTTACGCTGGTTCCGAACCCGAACTTCTTCGGGCCAAAACCCAAACTTGAAAAGATCGTCCTGACCACCGTCTCCGACGCCAGCACCGCAACCCTGATGCTGAAACGCGGAACGATGGATGCGCACACCGAGCTCATCACCCCGACGATCATTCAGGATCTTGGCGGCGATTTCCTTGGTGGCCCTGCGCTCGCCAAAGGACAGCAGTTCTGGATCAATGCTCAGAAACCTCCGATGGACGACATCAACGTCCGCAAGGCTCTGATCATGTCAGTCAATCCTGAAGAGCTCGCACTTGCTGCCTTCCCTGACGGACCGTTCACGGCTGCCAGCCAGATCCTGAACAAGGTTCCCGGTGTGGATCCGAGCTTCGAGAAATATCCTTTCGATCCGGAAGGTGCAAAAGCCGCACTTGCCGCTTCGAAATACAAGGAAGCCCGCCTGTTGCCGAAAATCATGTTTGTTGGCATCAGCACTCCGACCCATGAAGCTGCCGCGCAATATATCGCCGAACAATGGCGCAAGATCCTCGGCATTCAGGGCATCGAAATGAAACCCGCCATCGAGACCTACTCCGGCCCAGACCAGAAGAGCGTTCAGATCTTCCGTGATGACGTCGGCACCCGTGTTCCCGATGCCGTCTCCTACCTGATGGGGTCAATCTATTCAGAGTCCGGTAATGCCCGCAACAAACTGGGTGGTTACAAGAACGACAAGATCGATGCTCTTCTGGTAGAAGCATCCGCCAAAGGCGTCAAAGATCCGAAACGGATTGAACTGGCACAAGAAGCCCAGAAACTGTTCCGTGAGGACTGGGTTTACATTCCCTACTATTACGACGTGATGTCGAAATGGGCCATGCCATGGGTCATGAATTTCGACAAGAACGATGACTGGCAGGTCATCGAGCCGTGGAATGTGACAATCGACGAAAGCAAACGTCCGTAAGGACAAGCGATCCTGGACGGGTCGTGATCTCCTCACTTCCCGTCCTTTTTTCGTCAAACCAGTGAGGATGACTTGGTATGGGACGCTACATTCTATTCCGACTGCTCAAGTGGATTCCGTCAGTCTTTATTCTTCTGTTGCTGATCTATGCTCTGGTCTTCTTCGGGGCGGGCGATCCGATCAAGCTGATCTTCCTGCAGGCACCGGGCGATGTCGCCTATGATCCTGCCCGGGTGGAAGCCATCAGGGATGCGGCGGGGCTCAACCGGCCATTTCTGGTGCAGTTTACGGACTATCTTCTCAACATCATGCAAGGGAACTTCGGCAACTCCCTCGTATCGGGCCGATCCGTCAATTCAATGATCGTGGCCGCTCTGCCGGTAACCCTCAAACTCGGCCTGTCGGCAATCTTCCTGCTGTCGATCATCGGCATCATTCTGGGCGTCATCGCCGCGCTCAACCAGAACAAGCTTCTTGATAATCTCATCGTCGGTTTTGCGCTGATTGTCTGGGGGATCCCGGTCTTCGTTGCCGGTCCGCTGATCATCGTCTTTCTGGTGCTTGTGCTCGATCAGGACGTGCCCTACGGCTGGAGTGGACTGCTCAGCTTCAAGGTCATCGTGCCGCTTCTGGTGCTGGGGCTCAACCCTATGGCTCTCATCATTCGTCAGGCCCGTGCCGGTGTTCTCGAGGTGCTGAGCGAGGACTATGTCCGCACCGCTCGTGCCAAGGGCATCCCGCGCTATCAGGTTGTGGTCAAGCATATCATGCGTCCGGTTCTCACGCCGGTTGTCAGCCAGATCGGTCTGCTGATCATCGCCACGCTCAACAACTCGATCCTGATTGAAAAGGTCTTCGGGCTTCCGGGTCTGGGCCGTCTGACAGAAACCGCGATCAAGTCTTCGGACTATCCGGTGATCCTCGCAATTGTTCTGATTTTCTCAACGGTCGTTATGGCGTCGAACCTTCTGGTCGACATTTCCTATCCGTTGCTTGACCCCCGTGCCGCAGCCAAAAAGACAGGAGACGAATAATGACCGACAACACACTCGATCTGCAACAGGACGAGAAGCAGTTCAGTCTGGTCAAGGACGCCTTCGATCGACTGATTGCCAACAAGCTTGCCGTGGTTGGCATGCTGCTAGTGCTGTTCCTCTTCTTCATCGCCATCTTCGGCCCTTATATCACGCCTTATGATTTCCTCTCGCAGGACCTTCAGGCACGCAATCAGGCTCCGTCCTTTGCGCACTGGATGGGTACGGATGATCTCGGTCGTGACATCCTCAGTCGCGTCATCTACGGCGCACGAACCGCCGTTGTGGTGGCCTTCTCGACTACCTTCCTCAGCCTCGTCATCGGGATTTTGATGGGATCGCTCGGCGGCTATTTCGGCGGCAAGATCGATGCTTTCGTGGTCTGGCTGATCGACATCACCATGTCCATCCCGTCGCTCCTGCTGGTGATCGTGATCAACGTTTCGATGAAGCCGCGACTGGTCAACTGGATGGACGAGCAGTTCCTGCTGACAGGCAACGAATTCTATCGCAACACCATCTGGGTGGACTTCGTGCTGGTCTTCGGTTCTCTCGCCCTGATCAAGTGGCCAAAGGCTGCCCGCATCATTCGCGGCCAGATCCTGTCGGTTCGCAACAAGAACTATGTGGTCGCTGCCGAAGCCATTGGTGTCCCGACTCCCAAGATCGTCTGGAAATACGTGATCCCCAACTCTCTGGGACCGATCATCGTCTATATCAGTGCGGCGCTGGGGGAAGCCATGGTGTTCGAATCCTCCTTCTCCTTCCTCGGTGTCGGCGTTCGTCCGCCCATTCCGAGCTGGGGCAACATGATCAGTGACGGGCTCAGGGTCTGGCAGCTCTATCCGCACATCCTCGCAGCACCAGCTGCAGTCCTCGCACTTGTCACCATTGCGTTCAGTTTCCTTGGTGATGGTCTCAACGACGCTCTCAATCCACGGCAGTGGAAATAGAGACAACGAACGGAAAATGGGAGGGCGCTTTGACCAAACTATTGGAAGTCAAAAACCTGCACACGCGCTTCAAGGTGCGCAATGGCTATCTCTATGCGGTAAACGGGGTTTCCTTCACCCTCGACAAGGGAGAGATGCTCGGGGTTGTCGGTGAATCAGGATGCGGCAAGTCCGTCTCCATGATGAGCCTCATCAAACTCTTGCCACCTGCTGCCGAAATCACCGACGGCGAGGTTGTACTTGACGGACAGAATCTCAGCACCGCCGGCATGAACGAAATCAACGCCGTACGCGGATCCAAGGTGGGCATGATCTTTCAGGATCCGATGACATCCTTGAACCCGTTCATGAAGATCGGCGATCAGCTCTGCGAAGGGATCATCTATCACAGACGGATGAAAAAGGCCGACGCCATGAAACAGGCGGCCAAGTATCTCGATCTGGTGGGGATCTCCAACAGCACTCACCGGCTGAGGGAATATCCCCATCAGCTCTCCGGCGGCATGCGTCAGCGTGTGATGATCGCAATGGCCCTGCTGAGCGAACCGGAGCTGGTGATCGCCGATGAGCCGACGACGGCGCTTGATGTGACCATTCAGGCCCAGATCGTCGAGCTGGTGAAGGAACTGCGTGAAAAGCTCAACATGTCGATCATCTGGATCACCCATGACCTCAGCCTTTTGGCCGGGATGGTCGACCGGATCATGGTGATGTATGGCGGCAGCGTGGTGGAAGAGGCCCCGATTGACGAGATCTACAAGTCACCGCGCCATCCTTACACCATTGGCCTGCTCAAATCGATCCCCAGCATCAAGACCGAGGCGGGGAGCCGTCTGCCATCGATCGCCGGTGCGCCGCCGAACCTCTTTGTCGAGCCAACAAGCTGTCCCTTTGCGCCGCGCTGTGCCTATCGCATGGATCGATGCACCAGAGAAATCCCGTCTCTCGAACCGGTGAAGGGCGAGGGTGCCAATCCAAAACATCGGATCGCCTGCTGGGTGGATGTGACCGCTGAGGGGGAAGCGAAATGAACATGAGTGTCAAACAGCCGCTGGTTTCAGTCAGGAACCTCGTCAAATATTTCCCCATCAAGATCGGTGCATTCGGCAGCGAGAAGGCGGTCGTTCATGCCATTGATGATGTCAGCTTCGATATCTTCAGGGGAGAAACCCTTGGACTGGTGGGGGAATCCGGTTGCGGCAAATCCACGACCGGATTCACCATTCTTCAGCTCTACCGGTCCACATCCGGCAGCGTCGAGTTCGAGGGAACAGATCTAGCGACTTTGTCTGCCAAGGAACTCAGGGTGATGCGCAAGCGCGCGCAGATCGTCTTTCAGGATCCCTATTCGACCCTCAATCCACGCATGACCATCGGCGAAGCCCTTGCCGAACCGATGAAGGTGCACAAGATCTGCCCGGACAGCGAAATCCAGTCGCGGATCTCCCAGCTCATTCGCGATGTTGGCCTCAACCCCAACGTCTCGAACCGCTATCCGCACGAATTCTCGGGTGGTCAGCGCCAGAGGATCTGCATTGCCCGGGCTTTGGCCTGCAATCCCGAATTCATCGTCTGCGATGAGCCGATTTCCGCTCTTGATGTGTCGATTCAGGCCCAGATCATCAATCTGCTGATGGACATTCAGGAGAAATACAATCTCACCTATCTGTTCATCGCCCATGATCTGGCTGTCGTCAGGCACATTTCCGACCGTATTGCAGTGATGTATTTGGGCAAGATCATGGAGATTGCCGACAAGGCCGATCTCTTCAAGCGCCCCATGCATCCCTATACCAAGGCGTTGCTGTCGGCAGTGCCAGAGGCCGATCCGGACATCGAGAAAGAGCGCAAAAGGATCATCCTCAAGGGGGATGTTTCCAATGCCATCGATCCACCCTCCGGCTGTCGGTTCCATCCCCGCTGTGCCTACGCGACCGAGAAATGCTCGCAAGTCGTTCCTGAACTTGAGGATCATGGCAACGGGCATCAGGTGGCCTGCGTAAGGTTGGCGGAAATCGAACAGGAAAGTGCCTGATCTCAGAGCACATAGACACCAGATATTGTTCCCAAGGAGCACTGGTAACCCTGCCGGCAGGTTCGCTTGTCGGCAGGGCGCGGACAAGAAGCGCAAAGGCAAGGCCATGAAGATCGTAGGTACCAAGACAATTCCGACACCCTGCCGCAGCAACCATGCGTCCAATCTTCTGGCTATGGAAGGCGGGGACATGCTCTGCACATGGTTCGGCGGAACCATGGAAGGCACGGCCGACATCAGCATCTATCTCAGCCGCTTTGATGCTGCGGCGGACAGGTGGCTGGATCCGGTCAAGATGAGCAAGGATCCCGCGCGCTCCGAGCAGAATCCGGCGCTTTTTCGCCATCCATCCGGTGAAATCTGGCTGCTCTATACCGCACAATTGAAGACCGATCAGGGCACCGCCATCGTCCGTCGTCGTCGCTCTGTCGACGAAGGCAGAAGCTGGGCCCCGATAGAAACGCTGTTTGACCGTCAGGGAACCTTCATCCGTCATCCTCCAGTGGTCAATCCTCAGGGTATCCTGCTGATGCCGATCTGGCATTCCAACATCCAGAATGCCTTTGGTAACGACAAGTCCCTTGTCTATGCCTCCGGTGATAGCGGTCTTAACTGGGACCTGTGGGAAGTGCCGGAAAGCACGGGCTGTGTTCACATGAACATCCTGCCAAGCTGCAGGGTCGCCTTCTTCCGTCGTCGGCCAGCTGACAGGATTTTTCGCTCATTGTCCGATGATGGCGGGCTGTCCTGGTCAGCACCGGAGCCGACCACTCTGCGAAACAACAATTCGTCCATTCAGGCCTGTGAGGCCAGCAACGGCCGCCTCTACATCATCTACAACGACAGCGCAGCTGAAGGGCGGGCCAGCGAAAGCCCGGTGCCGCCGTGGGTGCAGAACCGCGAGGAATTCCTTGCTCAATGCAACATTACCGACAGCAAATTGGCTGCTGTCTGGGGCGTTCCGCGCAATCCGCTGAAGATCGCAAGCTCAACCGATCTCGGAGCGAGCTGGACCCATGAACTGACGGTCGAAGACGACGAAACCTTGCACTCGGCGAACGACGACCATGGCGCCTTCGTCGGCGACTATTCCTATCCGTCGATCATCGAAGCCCCCGACGGGGAGATGCACGTCAGCTACTCCTACCTCAGGGATGCCATCAAACACGTGACTTTGAAATTCTAGCGAAAGGAGAGGGAGAACGGGATAGATACCTGCTTTCGAAGACCAGACCTGTTTGGCGACGAAAAGAGTGAAACCGCGAACCGGGCCATAAGGGCTCGCCGTGAAAAGGGGATTGTTGTGATAGAGGGTGAAAAACTGGCCATTATCGCCGATGATTTTACCGGTGCTGGCGATGCCGGCATTCATTTCGCACGCTCAGGATCTCGTGCGGAATTGCTGCTTCACATCTCGGCACTGGAAGGAGCTCCTCTGAATGAGGACGCCATTGCCATCACGACCGAAACCCGGTTCCTTTCTCCCGCCGACGCAGCCTCTGTTGTTGCCCGCACCATCGGCCTTTGCCAGTCATCGGGCTATCACGCTATCTACAAGAAGATCGACTCGACCATGCGCGGCAATCCCGGTGCCGAGATCGAGGCTGCTCTGTCGGTGACTGGGCAGAGTGCGGCGATCATTTGCCCCGCCATGCCCGAAACAGGCCGAACCTGCGTCGGTGGCGTGATCTGGCTGAATGGAGAGCCACTGCATCGGTCCGATATCGGAAGCGACCCCTTCCATCCGCTCGAGACCTCAGAAATCGCCGAAATTCTGAAAGCGCAGACCACTCTTCCAATCGGGGTTCTCGATCTTGACGATATCGAAGCGGGCTCCATCCATATGGCCGAGCGCGTCAGAACCCTGATCGCCGAGGGTGTGCGTCTCATCACCGCCGATGCAACAACCATCGCACATCTCCAAGCGCTCGCCCGTCTCGTTATGTCGGAAAATCTCTTGCCCGTCGGAGCTGGTGGCTTCGCACGAGCGGTGGCCGCCGAATGGGCAAAAGGGAAAAAGGGGAGGCCCGAGACTGCCCCCGTACACGGGCCGTTGCTCGCCATCGTGGGCAGTCTTGCTCCGATTTCCCTTTCTCAGGCCAAACAGGCAAAACACAGCGGTTTGTTCACATCGATCCAGCTCAGTGCTCACGACACACTTGAGGACATGAAGCAGAAGTGCGCAACGGCCCTGTCTCATCCCGGGGCGGAAGGCCTCAATGTCCTGCTGCACATAGCCGATGATGCGGACAAGCAGACCGTTTCGAAACAGGATGGTGAGCGGGTTGCGGCGCTGCTCGGAGCAGCCGCTGTCGAAATATGCGGGATCGTGCCGTGCAAAACCGTCTACAGCACGGGCGGCAGCACTTCCATCGCAGTGGCTCAAGCGTTCGGGATTCAGTCCGTCAGCCTCGTCAATGAGTTGTTGCCCGGGGTTGTGCTTGGCATCTGCGAAAGCAACGACAAGGGGATTGAAGGCTTCATTTCAAAGGCGGGGGGCTTTGGCGAAAAAGACCTGCTGCTGACCATCGCATCGAGGATTGTACAACCATGTCTCGCCGCTCAAGTATAACAGTGCGCAGCAATCTGTCTTGCGTCTTGCGGTTCCGGTTGGAAGGGCCACGATGATGCATCCTCAGCCGATTGTCCCGATCATCACCTGTTTCGGCAGCGACGATACCATCAACTACACCGCGGTCCGCGCGCAGGTGCGGCGGCAGGTGGATGCGGGCAACGGCATTCTGGTCTGCGACACGATTGGTGATTTCACCAGCCTGACCCACGCAGAAAAAGTCCGGCTCTGTGCCGAAGTGCTGGAGGAGGCGGACGGCAGGGTTGCTGTCTATGCCAATGTCGGCATGCCATCCACCTACCAGTCCGTGCTGCTCGGACGCGAGATCGCAAGTCTTGGGGTTCAGGGCGCAACGGTCATCACGCCATTTTTCGTTCAGTGCAGCCAAAGTGACCTGATCGCCCATTACAGCAAGGTCGCCGACGACATCGACACGCCGGTCTATCTCTATAATGTTCCCTCCCGCTCCTGCAATCCGATCGAGCCGGAAACGGCCTTCGAGCTCGCCGCGCACCCCAACATTCACGGCATCAAGGATGCCGGAGGCGAGATATCCAAGCTAGATGCCTATCTCGCCATAGCCGTAGAGCACGAGGATTTCGAGATTTACGTCGGCGTGGATGGCCTGATCCATTCGGCCTTCATGAACGGTGCTGCGGGGTGCATGTCCGATCTCGGCAATATCCTGCCAAAGACCCTCAACGGCTTTTGTACCGATTTCCGGGAAGGTCGGGACGAGGAAGCGATGAAGCGGCTGTCGCTCTATTGCGAGCTCGGCAAGGATCTGGAGGACCTCGGTCCTTTGCCGCTCATCATCAGGCAATTGCTCTATCTGATGCATGAGAGCGTCGGTGCCGGGCGGCAGCCGGTCCCGGTCGCCTCGCCAAATCTGGATCGAAAACTCGCCGCCATCATCGAAAAATACGCAATCGTCTGAGGCTTCAAACAGCGCCCTGACCACCCCAACAGTGCGAGCGTGACGATCACTTGGCGCGTCGGGGCGAGTCGTGATTCTATGTACAGATGCCGAACAGCAGCAGTTCTTTCACAGCCTTTTTCGTTTCCTGCCACTGATCGTCGGACAGGTCGCTGCCCTCGTTGAGCGTCGTGATCTGGTGTTTGAAGTCGGCATAATGCTGGGTTGTCGCCCAGATTGCGAAGAGAAGATGCTTGGGGCTGATGGCGCGGATCTTGCCGTCAGTGATCCACTTGTTCATCACCGCGACGCGCTCCTCGGTCCAGGATCTCAGCTCCGATTCCAGATAGTCCTGAACGATGGGCGCTCCCTGAATGATCTCGTTTGCCCAAACCTTGGAACCATAGGGCCGCGTGCGCGCAAGTTCCATTTTGGTGTCGATATAGCTGCCGAGCGCATACTTGGGATCGGCATCATCGCGGATCTCGTCTGCCGCTTGTCTCCAGACGTTGAAAATGTCTTCTACGACAGTGCGATAGAGCAGTTCTTTGGTTGAAAAGTAATAAACGATATTCGACTTTGGTAAACCCGCTTCATCTGCAATCTTGCTGATCGAGGCCCCACTATAGCCAAACTCTGCGAATATGATTTCTGCGGCTGACAGAATCTTTTCAATGTTCTTTTCACGGTTTAATTGCTGCTTGGTTGCTTGTTGAGCTTCCATGAACGATCCTGTGCATAATGTCCGGTGTATCCACACCAGTTTTGCGCAATGCGCCGACTGTCTTCCAAAGGTCTTTGTGGAATGTCTTCGCTCTTCAACAAAAACCGTCTGTTTTTTATGCCGCTCACAGTCTGAATTTTGAGCACATGCTCCAAAGTCATGCAGACAATTAAAATTCTGACCGATCGTGCAGATAATATATTGACCGATCGTGCAGCTAATGCAATCGTTCATATCATAAAAGCCGGAATAGGCAAAAAGTCATCTGCGAGGGTTTAGGGAAGAGCGATGCAAAATGATCTTTCGGCATTCTGGATGCCGTTCACTGCCAACAGGCAGTTCAAGTCTGCCCCACGAATGTTCGTCTCGGCTGACGGTATGTATTATCAGACGGCAGACAATCGGAAAGTGCTTGATGGCACCGCCGGGCTGTGGTGCTGCAATGCTGGCCACAAGCGTCCTAAGATCGTGGAGGCGATCAAGGCGCAGGCCGAAGAACTCGATTATGCACCGGCGTTTCAGATTGGCCACCCGAAGGCCTTCGAGCTGGCCACCAAGCTGCGCGACATGGCTCCCGAAGGCATGGAGCATGTCTTTTTCACCAACTCCGGCTCCGAGAGTGTTGAGACGGCGCTGAAGATCGCGCTTGCCTATCACCGCGCAAACGGGGAGGGGCAACGCATCCGCCTCATCGGTCGCGAGCGTGGCTATCACGGCGTGAACTTTGGCGGCATCTCGGTTGGTGGTATCCCCAACAACCGCCGCATGTTCGGCTCGCTGCTGACGGGCGTCGATCATCTGCCTTCGACCCATCTGCCGGAGCAGAATAGCTTTGTGCGTGGTATGCCCGAGCATGGGGCTGACCTCGCCGACGAGCTCCTGCGCATCATCGCGCTCCACGGCGCGGAAACCATCGCCGCCGTGATCGTCGAGCCTGTCGCCGGATCGACCGGCGTGCTCATTCCGCCCAAGGGCTATCTCGAACGCCTTCGTGCGCTCACCGAACAGCATGGCATCCTCTTGATCTTCGACGAAGTCATCACCGGTTTCGGTCGCCTTGGTGCACCGTTTGCTACCGACTATTTCGGCGTGACACCGGATCTCATTACCTGCGCCAAGGGGCTCACCAACGGCGTCATCCCGATGGGCGCAGTGCTCAGCACGTCCAAGATCCACGATGCCTTCATGACCGGCCCGGAGCATCTCATCGAGCTGTTTCATGGCTACACCTATTCGGGCAACCCGATTGCCTCTGCCGCCGGCATTGCGACGCTAGAGACCTATGCCGAGGAAGGCCTCTTCCAGCGCGCTGCCGACCTCGCTAGCTACTGGGAAGATGCCCTCCATAGCCTCAAGGGGCTGCCGCATGTGATCGACATCCGCAACATCGGCCTCATTGGGGCTATCGAGTTGCAGTCGATCCCCGGCCAGCCGACCAAACGCGCCTTCGACTGCTTCATCAAGGCTTTCGAAAAGGGCGTCCTCATTCGCACGACGGGTGACATCATCGCCCTGTCGCCGCCACTCATCATTGAAAAAGAACAGATCGATCAGATCTTCGACACGCTGAAGACGATCCTCAAGGAGCTCGACTAATCCATGTATCAGGTCAAGAATCTCATCAACGGGGACATGATTGCCTCGACCTCAGGCCGAGAAAGCGCAGTCTTCAACCCCGCGACTGGGGAGCAGATCGGTACGGTCGGGCTGTCAAGCGAAGCCGAGATCAACGGAGCCGTGGCCGCGGCCAAGGCCGCGCTGCCCGCTTGGGCGGCTCTTGCTCCGGCCAAGCGCGCCCGCGTGATGTTCTCCTACGCAGCGCTGGTGCGCGAAAAGGCCGATGACATCGCCCGCGAAATCAGCCGCGAGCATGGCAAGACCCATGATGATGCGCTGGGCGAAGTTGCACGCGCTCTCGAAGTGATCGAATATGCCTGCGCCATCCCCGAGCTGCTGAAAGGCGAGTTCTCCCGCAATGTCGGGACAGGCATCGACACCCATTCCGAGCGCCAACCGCTTGGCGTCGTGGCCGGGATCACGCCGTTCAATTTCCCCGCCATGGTGCCCATGTGGATGTTCCCGATGGCGATTGCCTGCGGCAACACCTTCGTGCTGAAACCGTCCGAACGCGATCCCTCTGCTGCCACCTTTGTCTGCGAACTGCTGATGCAGGCAGGCTTGCCCAAGGGCGTGATCAACGTCGTGCATGGCGACAAGAGCGCCGTCGACACGCTGCTTGATCATCCCGACATCAAGGCGGTGAGCTTCGTCGGCTCGACCCCGATTGCCGAATATGTCTATCGCCGTGGCACCGACAGTGCCAAGCGTGTACAGGCCCTCGGTGGTGCCAAAAACCACATGATCATCATGCCGGACGCCGACATGGAGCAGGCCGCCGACGCCCTGATGGGTGCCGGGTTCGGCTCCGCTGGCGAGCGCTGCATGGCCGTCTCGGTTGCCGTGCCCATCGGCGAGGAGACCGCAACCAAGCTCGTTGATGCATTGAAGCCCAAGGTCGAGGCTCTCAAGATCGGCCCGTCCACGGACGAAGCCGCCGAAATGGGTCCGGTCATCACCGCTGAGGCCAAGGCTCGTATCACCGGCCTCATCGACAGCGGCGTGGAGCAGGGGGCCGAGCTTGTGGTCGACGGTCGCGGCTTCCAGCTTCAGGGCTATGAGAATGGCTATTTCGTTGGCGGCACTTTGTTTGACAAAGTCAAGCCGGACATGGACATCTACAAGACCGAGATTTTCGGCCCGGTCCTCTCCGTTCTCGAGCCGCAGACCTTCGAGACTGCGGTCAAGCTGATCAACGAGCACGAATATGGCAACGGCACCGCCATCTTTACCCGCAATGGTGACGCTGCCCGCAAATTTTCCAGCGGCATCGAGGTCGGCATGGTCGGCATCAATGTGCCGATCCCCGTACCGGTCGCCTTCCATTCCTTTGGCGGCTGGAAGCGTTCGAGCTTCGGCTCGCACGGCATTTATGGCCCCGAGGCCATTCATTTTTATACAAGACTTAAAACCACAACAACACGTTGGCCCGAAGGCATGTCCGAGGGCGCAGTGTTCACCTTCCCCAGCTAGGGGAAGGCACCTGAATTGAAAGACTACGGCCCGCAAAAACAAGCCGGATAAACGGCGGGGCCTTCCAGAGCAAGAACGTACCTGCAAGGCCGGATTTATGGTCAACAGGGGAAGTGCGTTCAAAAACGAGAGCTTGAGCGTGTTGATCGACACTTTGTCGGAGCATGCGGGCTCTAGCACAGGGAACTAGGCTATGAAGAAAAATCTTCGAGTGGATTCGGATCGCCTTTGGCAGTCCATCATGGACATGGCAAAGATCGGCCCCGGCATCGCGGGCGGCAACAACCGTCAAACACTGACCGACGAAGACGCGGAAGGCCGCGCCCTGTTCAAGAGCTGGTGTGATGATGCAGGCCTGACCATGGGCGTCGACAAGATGGGCACCATGTTCATGCGCCGCGAAGGCACCGATCCCGATGCCCTGCCGGTCTATGTCGGCTCTCACCTTGATACCCAGCCGACTGGCGGCAAATACGATGGCGTGCTCGGCGTGCTGAGTGCTCTTGAGCTGGTCCGCACCCTCAATGATGCAGATATCAAGACCAAGCACCCGATCGTCGTGACCAACTGGGCCAACGAGGAAGGCGCGCGTTTCTCGCCGCCGATGCTGTCGTCTGGCGTATTTGCTGGCGTCAACACTCTCGACTATGCCTATGGCCGCAAGGATCTGGAAGGCAAGACCTACGGCGAAGAGCTGGAGCGCATCGGCTGGGTCGGTGACGAGGAAGTCGGCGCCCGCAAGATGCACGCCTATTTCGAATATCACATCGAGCAGGGCCCGATCCTTGAAGCCGAGAACAAGGAAATCGGCGTCGTCACCCATTGTCAGGGACTGTGGTGGCTCGAATTCACCCTGACCGGCAAGGAAGCGCACACCGGCTCCACGCCGATGGCCATGCGCGTCAATGCAGGCCTCGCCATGGCTCGCATCTTCGAGATGGTGCAGGACGTCACCATGGCCGCCCAGCCCAACGCCGTCGGCGGGGTAGGGCAGGTGACCTTCTCGCCCAACTCGCGCAACGTGCTGCCGGGTACTGTAGTCTTCACCGTCGACATCCGCACCGTCGATATCGATAAGCTCAATTCCATGCGCGACCAGATCAAGGAAAAGGCTGCTGTTATCTGTGAAGAGCTCGGCGTTGGCTGCTCGGTGGAGCAGGTCGGCCAGTTCGATCCCGTCACCTTCGATCCGAGCCTTGTTGAAAAGGTCCGCAATGCGGCCATCGAGCTCGGCTACAGCCATATGGATATCGTCTCGGGCGCTGGACATGATGCCTGCTGGGCTGCCAAGGTTGCTCCGACCACGATGATCATGTGCCCATGCGTTGATGGCCTCAGCCACAACGAAGCCGAAGACATCAGTCAGGAATGGGCGACCGCTGGCGCAGACGTGCTGCTCCGCGCCGTGCTCGAAACCGCCGAGATCGTGGAATAGCTGCGTTATAAAGACAGCAAACGGGAAGACCGGATCAAAACAACAAAGCGGGCAAAAACCCGAACCGTCCGGCCTTCCTCAATCACCAGAGCAATTCGCCAAAGAAATTCGTCAGAGAACAAAGATTAGTGGGAACAGCAATATGAGCACAGTGATCAAGGGCGGAACCATCGTCACCGCCGATCTGACCTACGATGCCGACGTGAAAATCGAAGACGGCATCATCACCGAAATCGGACCAAACCTCACCGGAGACGAAGTCCTTGATGCCGCAGGCTGCTATGTCATGCCCGGCGGTATCGATCCGCACGTTCACCTCGAAATGCCCTTCATGGGTACCTATTCGGCCGATGATTTCGGCAGTGGCACCCGCGCCGCCGTGTCCGGCGGCACCACCATGGTCGTCGACTTCTGCCTGCCCGATCCGGGCCAGAGCCTGATGGACGCCCTGATGCGCTGGGACAACAAGTCGACCCGCGCGACCTGCGACTATTCCTTCCATATGGCCATCACTTGGTGGGGCGAGCAGGTCTTCAACGAAATGGAAGCCGTGGTCCGTCAGAAGGGCATCAATACCTTCAAGCATTTCATGGCCTACAAGGGCTCGCTGATGGTCAATGACGACGAGCTGTTCGCCTCCTTCCAGCGCTGTGCCGAACTGGGCGCCATGCCGCTCGTTCATGCCGAGAATGGCGACGTGGTTGCATCCATGTCCGCCCGTCTGCTGGCTGAAGGCAACACCGGTCCGGAAGGCCACGCCTATTCCCGCCCGCCGGAAGTGGAAGGCGAAGCCACCAACCGCGCCATCATGATCGCCGACATGGCAGGCGTGCCGCTCTATGTGGTGCATACCTCCTGCGAGCAGAGCCACGAAGCCATTCGCCGCGCCAAACAGAAGGGCATGCGCGTCTATGGCGAGCCGCTGATCCAGCATCTGACCCTTGATGAGAGCGAATATTTCGACAAGGACTGGGATCATTCCGCTCGCCGCGTCATGAGCCCGCCGTTCCGCAACAAGCAGCATCAGGACAGCCTCTGGGCCGGTCTGCAGTCGGGCACCCTGTCGTGCGTCGCGA
This sequence comes from uncultured Cohaesibacter sp., assembly GCF_963662805.1. NCBI lineage: Bacteria > Pseudomonadati > Pseudomonadota > Alphaproteobacteria > Hyphomicrobiales > Cohaesibacteraceae > Cohaesibacter > uncultured Cohaesibacter sp. The sequence goes on along the minus strand of NZ_OY759852.1, from coordinate 35,412 downwards.
CCGACCACTGCGCCTTCACCACCGACCAGAAGCGCTACGGCGTCGGCGATTTCACCAAGATCCCGAACGGCACCGGAGGCCTTGAAGACCGCATGCCGATGCTCTGGACCTATGGCGTGACCACCGGTCGTCTGACCATGAACGAGTTCGTGGCCGTGACTTCCACCAACATCGCCAAGATCCTCAACATGTACCCGAAAAAGGGCGCGATCCTTGTTGGGGCCGATGCCGATATCGTGGTTTGGGATCCGAAGCGCTCCAAGACCATCAGCGCCGCCAATCAGGTGTCAGCCATCGACTACAGCGTCTTCGAAGGCAAGGAAGTCACCGGTCTGCCGCGCTTCACCCTGTCGCGCGGCAAGGTGCTGGTCGAGGAAAGCACGCTCAAGACCGAGGAAGGGCACGGCCAGTTTGTTGGTCGCCAGCCTTACACCGCGGTCAACAAGGCGCTTTCCACCTGGAAGGAACTGGTCGCCCCGCGTCCGATTGTGCGCACCGGTATTCCGGCCTCAGGCGTATAAGAGAGAACAGGCCGGGTTCGGGTGGCAATCCACCCCAACCCGGCTCCCCAAAAGTAATAAGGGCTACGGGAACAAGAACACATGATCGAATCCCACTACCACGTGGTCTCTGCCAAGGATCTCTGCCTGACATTCGAGACCAATGACGGGCCGGTTCATGCCCTCAAGGATGTCAATCTGACCATCGACAAGGGCGACTTTGTCAGTTTCATCGGGCCGTCCGGTTGCGGCAAGACCACGTTCCTGCGCGCCATCGCTGCGCTTGAGCACCCCACATCGGGTGAATTGCTGGTCAATGGCACGACCCCCGAGCTTGCCCGTCAGGACCGCGCCTACGGCTATGTCTTTCAGGCCGCCGGTCTTTACCCGTGGCGAACCATCGCCCGCAACATCAAGCTTCCCCTCGAGATCATGGGGTTCACCCGTGCCGAGCAGAACAAGCGCGTCGAGCGCGTCCTGAAACTCGTCGACCTTGAGGGCTTTGGCAACAAGTTCCCATGGCAGCTGTCCGGCGGCATGCAACAACGCGCCTCCATTGCGCGCGCTCTCGCATTCGACGCCGATATCCTCTTGATGGACGAACCATTCGGTGCCCTCGATGAGATCGTCCGCGACCATCTCAATGAGCAGCTGCTGCATCTCTGGCGCTCGACCGGCAAGACCATCGGCTTTGTCACCCACTCGATCCCCGAGGCGGTTTACCTGTCGACCAAGATCGTCGTCATGAGTCCCCGTCCGGGCCGCATCACCGATGTCATCGAAAGCACCTTGCCCGCAGAGCGCCCGTTGTCGATCCGCGACAGTCAGGAATTCATCGACATCGCCCACCGGGTCCGCGAGGGCCTCAGAGCCGGTCACGGTGATGATGGGGGAGACGGCGCTGATGCGTAAGCTTTTCGCGATCTGCACGGTCGTCCTTGCCATCGTTATCGTCTGGTACGCTGCCGCGATCAAGATGAATGCGAAATGGGCCTATGATCAGGCCGCCCGTGCCAAGGTCGAACTGACTACCTCGGAGCTGATCAAACAGACCTGGGCACAGGAACGTCCCGTTCTGCCCGCTCCCCATCAGGTGGTTGCCGAGCTTTGGGACGGCACCGTCGGCAAGAAGGTCACGTCCAAACGCTCACTGATCTTCCACGGCTGGATCACCCTGCGCGCGACCTTGCTCGGGTTCGTGATCGGTACACTTCTCGGCATTGTGCTATCGGTCGGCATCATTCATATCCGCGCGATGGATATGGGCGTCATGCCATGGGCCATTGCGTCTCAGACCATCCCGATCCTAGCCATCGCGCCGATGATCATCGTGGTGCTCAATTCCATCGGCATTCAGGGGCTGATCCCCAAGGCGATCATTTCCGCCTATCTGAGCTTCTTCCCCGTGCTGGTTGGTATGGTGAGTGGCCTCAGATCCCCCGATCACATGCAACTTGACCTGTTGAAGACCTACAACGCCTCCAAAAGCGATGCCTTCTTCAAGCTGCGTCTACCGTCCTCAATGCCCTATCTGTTCACCTCGATGAAGGTGGGTATTGCTGCTTCGCTGGTCGGCACCATCGTCGGCGAACTGCCTACCGGTGCCATTCGCGGCCTCGGGGCCCGACTGTTGACCGGTTCCTACTATGGCCAGACCATTCAGATGTGGGCTGCGCTCTTTGCCGCCGCCTTCCTTGCCGCAGGTCTTGTGGCTCTGGTCGGCATGGCCGAGAAAGCGATACTCAAACGCATGGGGATGGCACGATGATTGAAGTAGTTCTTGCCCTTGCCATCTGGATCGCGGCCTGCGTCATCAACGTGATGCTGGCCAATTCCAAGGCGCACAAGACGTTGCTGGTGCGCTTCCTCGTCCCCTTCATCTTCGGTGTGACGGTGCTGGTCTGCTGGGAGCTTCTGGTGAACGGTCTGGAGATCCCCGCCGTGATCCTGCCGCCACCCTCGGCGATCGCAGCCAAGATTGCGTCCTCGACCGATCTGCTCTTTGCCGATTTCTTCCAGACCTTCGTCAAAGGCGCGCTCAGCGGTTACATCATGGGTTGCGGTGCTGCATTCCTCACGGCGATCCTCATCGACCGCGTACCCTTCCTGCAGCTTGGCCTTCTGCCTGTCGGCAACGTCGTCGCGGCGCTGCCCATTGTCGGCATCGCTCCGATCCTCGTCATGTGGTTCGGCTTTGACTGGCAGTCCAAGGCAGCGGTGGTCGTGGTCATGGTGTTCTTTCCCATGCTGGTCAACACCGTGCAGGGGCTCAGCGCCAGCGATCACATGCAGCGCGATCTGATGAAGACCTATGCGGCCAGCTATCGCGATACGCTTTTGAAGCTGCGCCTTCCTGCTGCCATGCCGTTCGTTTTCAATGGCCTGAAGATTTCAACCACATCGGCGCTCATTGGCGCCATCGTTGCCGAATTCTTCGGCTCGCCCATCGTCGGCATGGGCTTTCGCATCTCGACCGAGGTGGGAAGGCTGGGGCTCGACATGGTCTGGGCCGAAATCACAGTCGCGGCAGTCGCCGGTTCCCTGTTTTACGGGATCGTCGCTGTCATCGAACGAGGGGTGACCTTCTGGCATCCTTCCCAACGGGGCTAAAAAGCCTCGAATAATGAATAAAATAATAGCAACACCTAGACAGAGCAAAACTATAGGGAACTGACTATGAAGAACACTTTCAAACTTTTCGCTGCTGGTGCGGTCATTGCCGCTTCTCTTGCAGGCGCCGGGGCTGCTAACGCTGCCGATGACCTGACCCTGCAGCTCAAATGGGTCACACAGGCCCAGTTCGCCGGCTATTATGTCGCGTTGGAAAAAGGCTTCTACGAAGAAGAAGACCTCAACGTGACCATCAAACCGGGCGGCCCGGATATTGCTCCGACCCAGATCCTTGCTGGTGGCGGCGCTGATGTTGTTGTCGACTGGATGCCATCGGCTCTGGCCGCGCGCGAAAAGGGCCTGCCGCTGGTCAACATCGCCCAGCCGTTCAAATCTTCCGGCATGATGCTGACCTGCCTGAAGGAAAGCGGCATCAAGTCTCCTGAAGACTTCCCCGGCAACACACTCGGCGTCTGGTTCTTCGGCAACGAATATCCGTTCCTGAGCTGGATGAGCATCCTCGGCATTCCGACCGAAGGTGGCGACAAAGGCGTAACCGTTCTGAAACAGGGCTTCAACGTCGATCCGCTGCTGCAGAAACAGGCTGCTTGTATCTCCACCATGACCTACAACGAATATTGGCAGGTTATCGATGCTGGCATTTCCGAAGACGATCTGATCACCTTCAAATATGAAGATCAGGGCGTTGCCACCCTTGAGGACGGCCTCTATGTCCTTGAAGAAAAACTCTCTGACGACGCCGAAGTCGACAAGCTGACCCGTTTCGTCCGCGCCTCCATGAAAGGCTGGAAATACGCTGAAGCCAACTCGGATGAAGCCGCTGAAATCGTTCTCGAATATGACGAAACCGGCGCTCAGACCGAAAAACACCAGAAGCGCATGATGGGCGAAATCGCCAAGCTGACTGCTGGCTCCAACGGCGCTCTCGATCTGGCTGACTACGAGCGTACCGTCAAGACCCTGATGAGCGGCGGTTCCGCACCGGTCATCACCAAAGAACCTGAAGGGGCTTATACCCTGAAGATCACCAACGCAGCCCTGAAATAGGCCTCGTCGACAGTCAGCGCTCTCGGGTTGGGTCGCAGAGATCGACTCGAAGCGCATGACCCAACGCAACAGAAGTCCGGCGGACGGCAACGCACTCATCCGCCGGGCGCGTTGAATGGAATTCCAGACATAACAGGATCGGCGCACCTTTTTGCTGCGCAACGGGGAAGCTGTCTTTTCCTTTGGCCATTGGGTCGGACGACAGCGATTGAGAGAGCAGAATGCAGATTTTCGCCAAAGGGCAGACCATGGAAGGCCAACGGATCGACCGGCACCGCGCCGCGCGTGAAGGCCTGATCAATGTGACCTCGCCCGAGCTCGAAACCATCGATCTGACCAGCGTGCCCCTCAAGCATTTGATGGCGCAGGCCCGAGATATTCGCCATCTGCACTGGGGGCGCGATGTCACCTATTCCCGCAAGGTTTTTGTGCCGCTGACCAACATGTGCCGCGATACCTGCGCCTACTGTACTTTCGTCAAGCATCCCGATGATCCGGCGGCGAACCTGATGACCCCGGAACAGGTGCTGGCAACCGCCCGCGAGGGCGAGAAACAGGGCTGCAAGGAACTGCTGTTCAGCCTCGGCGAAAAACCCGAGCTGCGCTACGAGAAAGCGCGCGCAGCCCTTCAGGCGCTCGGCTATCAGCGCATGACCGACTATCTCGCCGACATGTGCGCGCTGGTGCTTGAGGAAACGAGCCTGCTGCCCCATGTCAACGCAGGCACCCTCGAGGATGACGAACTTCAGATGCTGCGCCCTGTTGCAGCCTCCATGGGCATGATGCTGGAGACCACATCCCGTCGCCTGATGAAGGTGGGCGGTCCCCATTATGCCTGTCCCGACAAGGTGCCCCTGCAGCGCCTGCGTACCCTTGAACGGGCAGGGCGCCAGCAGGTGCCCTTCACCACCGGTCTTCTCATTGGCATTGGCGAGACCTTCGAGGAGCGCATCGAGGCGCTCCATGCAATCAACGAGTCCCATCAGAAATACGGCCATATTCAGGAAGTCATCATCCAGAATTTCCAGCGCAAACCGGACATCGCCATGGTCAATGCCCCCGAGCCTGCGCTGGACGAAATGCTGCGCACCATTGCCGCGGCCCGTATCATCCTCTCGCCAGATATCAGCCTGCAGGCCCCGCCGAACCTCAGCGAACGGCACATGGCCTATCTTGACGCAGGCATCAACGACTGGGGCGGCATTTCGCCGGTGACCATTGACTTCATCAATCCCCAGCACGCATGGCCGCAGATCGATCGGCTGGCCCAGTCCTGCGAGGATGCTGGCTATCACTTGCGTGAACGTCTCACCATCTACCCCAAATACTTGCAGGCCTCCGGGGGCTTCCTCAGCCCTGACCTGCAACCTCGCGTCTCCGCCATGGCCGATACGGATGGCCTTGCGCGTATCTCGACCCTCAAGGCACAAGGAGCCGGACAGTCATGAATAGTCCTGCAGATATTGAAGCAACCGCATTCACTCTCGCGTCCAACCCCGTCCGTGCCATCCTCGAGCGATCCCTTGAGGAGCGCGAAATCTCAAAGGCCGAGGGGCAGGTACTGTTCGAGGCGACCGCACCCTCCGACCTTGATGCGATCTATCAGACCGCAGACATCCTGAAACGACGGGTCCATGGCGATCAGGTGACCTTCACGGTCAACCGCAATATCAACTTCACCAACATCTGCTACATGGGCTGCAAATTCTGCAACTTCGCCAAGCGCTCCGATGAAGACGGTGCCGAATGGCAGTCGGTCGAACAGGTGCTCAAGCGCTGCCACGAGGCATGGGCCCGTGGCGCGACCGAAGTCTGCATTCAGGGCGGCCTGCATCCCAAACTGCCCGGCAGCTATTACGAAGAGCTCTGCCGCGCGATCAAGGCCGAACTTCCTGACATGCACCTCCATGCGTTCTCGCCGTTTGAGGTCTGGTACGGGGCATCGAAGAGCCGCAAACCCTACCGTGAGTTCCTTGAGGGTCTGAAAGAAGCCGGTCTTGGCACCATGCCGGGCACGGCAGCGGAAATCCTAGACACTGAAATCCGCAAGCAGCTGACAAAAGACAAGCTCAACACCGAAACATGGGTCGAGATTGTCCGCACGGCTCATGAGGTCGGCATCAAGACCACCTCGACCATCATGTATGGCCATATCGACGGCCCCCAACATTGGGCCGCCCACATCGACCTGCTGCGCTCGATCCAGAAAGACACCGGCGGCTTCACCGAATTCGTGCCGCTGTCCTTCCAGCATGTGGGCACCGCGCTCTACACCGAAAATCCGGACAAGGTGCGCTTGGGGCCGAGCATCGACGAGATCGACAAGATGCATGCGGTCTCACGCATCATGCTCAATGGCTTCATCGACAACATTCAGGTCTCCTGGACCAAGCTCGGGCCGAGCCACGCCATGGCCATGTTGTCCCGCGGCGCCAGCGACCTCGGCGGCACCTTGATGGAAGAGAGTATTTCCCGCTCTGCCGGGGCCGACCACGGTCAGGAAATCACCGCCTACGAGTTGGTGCAGATCGTCCGGGCATCCGGGCGGACGGCGGCGCGCCGGTCGAGTGACTATCGCATCCTTGAAGTCTTTGATGATCACGATCCCGTCCGCCTTGATCCGCTGATTGATCGCAACGGGGCCGATCCGCTCGACTTCCTTTCGATGTTCCCCGATGTGTCGGGCAAGCTGGAGGCCGCTGAATGAGGGACGAGACAGCGCTCAATGTCACGCTTCTGGCCGGAGGCGTCGGCGGCGCCAAAATGGCCGAAGGTCTGGCGGCGCTGGACGATATCGCCCTGACGATCATCGGCAATGTCGCCGATGATGATGCCTTCCATGGGCTTTGGGTCTCGCCCGATATCGACACGCTCACCTATTCCCTTGCGGGCATGATCAACCGCCAACAGGGCTGGGGCCTCGCCGATGAGGGCACACGGGCGCTTGATATCCTTACAATGCTCGGCGAAGACACTTGGATGATGCTCGGCGACAAGGATTTTGGCCTGCATATCTATCGCACCATGCGACGGGCCAAGGGTGACCGACCATCCGAGATCGCGCGGGATGTCGCAAAGGCCTTTGGCGTCAAGCCGACCATCCTTCTGCCCACCGACGATCAGGTGCAGACGAAGGTGCGTATCGATGAAGGCTGGATCAGCTTTCAGGACTATTTCGTCCGCCGCAAATGCGCCCCTGAGGTGCTTGAGTTGAAATTCGATGGCATCAAGGCGGCCCGCCCGACCGAGGAAGCTTTGTCGGCGCTCGCTGGGGCCGATCTCATCATCGTGGCTCCGTCCAACCCGCTGGTCAGTATCGCGCCTATTCTGGAGACCCCGGGCATCAGGGAGGCTCTCACCTCTGCACCGGCACCAAAGATCGCCGTCAGTCCCTTCATCGCCGGCAAGGTCGTCAAGGGGCCTGCCGACCGGATGATGGCAGCGCTTGGCCTCAGAGCCGATGCGGTGGGCGTCGCAGACCGCTATGCGGACTGGCTCGATTGTCTGGTCATCGATCATCAGGACGAGGCCCTGTCCGAAGAGATTGCCTCGCTCGGCGTCAAGAGCCAGCGCAGCAACATCCTGATGAAGGATCTGGCAGACAAGGCCCGCTTGGGCCGCGAAACCGTTGACTTCGGTCGAGAGCAACTGAAGGAGGGCAGGGCCGCATGATTGCACACGCCAAGAAATGCCTCCTCGCGATCCCGATGAAGGATCCTCTTGATGCCAAGACCCGGCTCTCGATCTCCCTCAATCAAGCAGAACGCGCCCGCCTTGCCATGGCCCTGTTCCTCAATGTGGTCGAATGCGCCAAAGAGGCTCTGGCTAACTTGCCCGACAGTCACATCGACATCGGTGTGATTTCGAGCAGTGAGACGATCAGGGAGCTGAGCTCCGGCCTCGATATCAAATGGATTGATGATGGCGGTGCGCCAACGCTCTCCATTGCCGTGGAACGGGCGGCGACAATCGCGCAGGATGAAGGTTATGACATTCTCTGCGTCCTGCCGGGCGATCTTGCCGATCCGTCGCACAAGGACATCATGCAACTGCTCGACTATCCCCAGAGCGCAAGGGATGCGGTGATCTGCCCGTCAGGCGATCTCGGCACCAACGCGCTTCTGGTGCCGCTGCCGTGCCCGATTGAGTTCTCCTATGGAGACCGCTCGTTCCATCGCCACTATCGTGCCTCGGTGGAGGCTGGCCTCGTGCCGGTTATCCTGCCGCTGCTCAGTCTGCGCCGCGACGTGGATACGGTGCATGACTGGCATGATCTGCAACGCCGCCGACCCGACGTGGCCTTCTGGAGTAATGGCCGATGATGCAGATCTCCCTCAGCGCCATTCCCGGCGTGCCCGACATCCATTCCGGCGACGATCTGGCGACCATCATCGGCGATTGCCTCGTGGCCGCTGATATGACGCCGCAGAGTGGCGACATCCTCTGCGTAGCCCAGAAGGTCTTCTCCAAGGCTGAGGGCTGCATCATTCCCCTGAGCAGCGTCACCCCGTCATCCGAGGCAGAGCGTTATGCCAGCGAGCTCAACAAGGACGCCCGCAAGGTTGAGGTGGTCCTGAGAGAAAGCAGCGAAGTGGTGCGCGCCTTCCGCCATCCCGGACAGGAACAGGGCACCATCATCTGCCGCCACCGGCTGGGGTTCATCTCCGCCAACGCTGCCGTGGATGAGAGCAATTTTGAAGAAACCGACGCCGTCATGACCCTGCCTCCCGATCCCGATGCCAGCGTGGCCCGTCTTCAGGATGCCCTGAAGGCTCGCTTTGGCGTGGACGTTGGCGTCGTCATGACTGACACGTTTGGCCGCCCGTGGCGGATTGGACAGGTGAATGTTGCCATTGGCCTGTCCGGCGTTCCCGCCACATTGCGCGAACAAGGCAACGCTGACGCATGGGGACGCGTCATGAAAGTCACAGAAGCCGCCTTTGCTGATGAAATCGCGGCGGCTTCGGGACTCGTTGTGCGCAAGGCGGCCAAAACCCCGATCGTGCTGTTTCGCGGGCTCGACTGGACCCCGTCGACAAGCAGTGCGCAAGACCTGTTGAGAGGCAAGAAAGAGGATATGTTCAAATGACGATAGCAATCATAGGAGGAACAGGGCCGCAGGGGCAGGGGCTCGCCTTGCGCTTCGCCCGTGCCGGTGTGCCCGTGGCGCTCGGCTCCCGCGATGCCACCCGTGCCGCTGAAATTGGCTTCGAGTTGATGGCCCTGCTCGGTGAGGGCGCAGCCCCGATCACCGGCCTTGCCAACGAAGAGGCGGTCAAGGCGGCAGACGAGTTGGTCATTCTGGCAGTGCCCTTTGCCGGGCACAATGCCACGCTCGAAGCCTTGAAGCCGCATCTCACCGGCAAGATCCTCATCGATATCGTGGTGCCTCTGTCCGAGAAAGACCCCAAGAAGGTCTCCATGCCGCCGGAAGGTTCGGCGACGGAAGCGGCTCAGGCTCTGTTGGGGCCGGAGATCCCGGTCATCGGGGCGCTGCACAATGTCTCGGCGACGACGCTGAAAACCCTGGAATGGGACATCAATTGCGACATCCTTGTCTGTGGCAACAGCCTTGATGCCCGCAAGAAAGTCATGGCGCTGGTCGAGAAGCTGGGCGTCACCGCCTACAACGCGGGCGACGCCGAGGCGGCTCGCTGCATCGAGGCCATCACGCCCATTCTCATTCGCATCAAACATATCCAAACAGGTGCCCTTCACCCACGCCGGGATCAAGATCTGGGCACCGGACCACTAACGAGAACAACAAACAATCACCGAAACTCTGGAGAGAGAGATGGAATTCGCAATTTGTTTCAAAGGTTTTGTCGAACCCAAGCGCGCGCGTGCCCTTGTTCGCCAAGCCGAAAATGCAGGCTTCACCTATTGCTGGTTCTATGACAGCCACATCCTTTGGCGCGAAAGCTACATGGCCATGGCCATGTGCATGGAGCACACCACCAAGATGCGCTTTGGTCCTTGCGTGACCAACCCCAACACCCGCGACTGGTCGCTGGCCGCTTCCATGTTCGGCTCCCTTGCCAAACAGTCCGAAGGCCGCTTCGACATCGGTCTTGGCCGTGGCGACAGCGCCGTGCGCGTGATGGGCAAGAAGCCCGCTCCACTGAAGCGTCTGGAAGAATTCACCCATGTGGTCAAGTCGCTAGTGCGCGGCGATGAAGCCCAGTATGGCGAATGCCCCGAGCCGGTGAAATTCCCGTGGGCCGAAGGCTATGAGCTGCCGGTCTGGGTTGCTGCCTATGGTCCCAAGGCCCTCAGCTCTGCCGGTCGCGTCGGCGATGGTCTCATTCTGCAGATTGCCGAGCCGAGCATCGTCAAATGGCTCGCCAGCACCGCAATCGAGGAAGGCAAGAAAGCCGGTCGCGACATGAGCAACTACCGCGTCATGTCCGCAGCTCCGGCCTACTTCGGCTCCAAGGAAGAATGCATCGCCGCGACCCGCTGGTTCCCTGCCATGGTCGGTAACCATGTTGCTGATATCGTGGAGAAATACGGCACCGAGCGCGATGATATCCCGGCCTCTCTGACCGCCTATGTCAAGGACCGCAAGGGCTATGACTATTCCAAGCACGGCCAGAGCGACAACCCGTATCTCGATTTCATTACCGATGAAATCATCGAGGGCTTCTCGGTTCTTGGCACTGCCGACAATCACATCGCGAAGCTCAAGGAACTGGAAGCCGCTGGCGTCACCCAGTTCAACATCTATCTCGACAATGGCAAGGAAGAGCAGATCATCGCCGAATATGGCGAAACCATCATTCCCGCATTCTCCGCCTGAGCCTAGTCAACGACTTGCTCTGTCAAACGGGGTGCCGCCGATTTATTTTGCGTGCGGCGGCGTCTTCAAGTGTTTGACCTCAATGGACCGGTTGCCTATGCAGCCGGTCTTTTTTGTTTGCAGGCCTCGTGTGCCTAGTCGAAGACCGCACGTGGGAAATAGAAGGACACCACCCAGTTCGGGGCGTCCACCACCTCGGAGATGCGCAGGTCACCGCAGACCGAGCAGAGCATATAGGCATCAACCGCAGAGAGGGCATGTGTGGCACAGAGAAGATCGATCATGCCGGAAACCGCATCGCGCGCCCCAAGCATCAGATCCGGGCCAATGCCTGTCGTCACCTCATAGCCCTTCTGATCTAGATGGCGGGTGACCGGGCCGGGTGTTGTGAAGCGCGGCATGGTGAGCGGTGTCTGTTTGATCAGATCGAGCGTCAGCACCACATCCATCGGGCTTTCGATGGCGGTGCCGCACACTTCGCCATCTCCCTGCGCTGCATGGGTGTCGCCAATGGAGAACAGCGCTCCGGCGACTTCCACCGGCAGATAGATCTCCACACCGGCGGTCAGATCCCTGATGTCCATGTTGCCGCCAACCCGGCGCGGCGGAATGATCGAATGCTGCCCCATCTCCGCTGGAGCATTGCCGAGGGTTCCGGCAAAGGGTTTAAGGGGCACGCGAGCCGCAGGACCAAAAAGGGCAGGGGTCATCCCGGCAGCATCATAGTCCCAGATGTGAAGGGCCGGGTCCTTGAACTGGTCTGCAAGCAGTCCGAAGCCCGGAATGTTCGCCGTCCAGCCAAAGCCCGATGGGGTGAATTGCTCGAGCGTCACCTTGAGAATATCCCCCGGCTCGGCTCCATCGACAAAGATGGGACCGGTTACCGGGTTGGCCTTGCCGGGGTCCATCGCAATGAGATCGGCAAGCACGCTATCCGGCCCCAATTGACCGGCAGAGGCATCCTTGCACTCGAAGGCGATGGTCGAACCCGGCGCGACCCGTTCGACCGGCGCATTGGCATTGTCCCAGCCGAAATGATGCTGAGCGGCGTGAATGGTATAATTGCAGTGCTGGCACATCGCCCGTCAGTCTCCCTTGCTCAGACGCAGAACCGCATTCAGCATCACTTGCGCGCCTTTTTCAATGTCGGCCCAATCGGTCCATTCTTCCGGCGCGTGGCTGATGCCATTGCGGCTCGGCACGAAGATCAGCCCCGACGGGCAGAAGGCCTGCATCGTCTGGGCGTCGTGCCCGGCACCGGATGGCATCACCCTGTGCGAATAGCCAAGCGAAGCTGCCTCTTCCAGAAAGACTTTGCGGATCCCGGCATCAAGGCTTTCGGGCGGAAGATAACTGCGCTCGTCCAGTGAAACGCTGAGATTGTTGCTTTTGGCCGCCTTGGCGATGGTCTGCTCAAGCCGCGCCCGCAGTTCCGCCATCACCTTGGCGGAGGTGTCGCGCACGATGATGGTGAAATCGGCCCGACCTGGAATGGTATGCGGGAAATTCGGGCTGAGATCCACCTTGCCGATGGTCACGCGCGACTGGTCTGTGCCGATCGCTGCGATGATCGAGGGGATGGCCGCACCAATCTCCGCCAGCCCGGCAAAGGCATCGGCACGGAGGGGCATCGGCGTGGTGCCGGAATGGTTTGCCACCCCTTGCAGGCTGACCCCGAGCACCAGCACGCCGGAGATGCCATCGACAATCCCGATGGCCAGCTTCTCGGCTTCGAGTACAGGCCCCTGTTCCACATGCAGCTCCAGAAAAGCGCGGATCGATCCGTCGGCCCAGGCCGCATCGCGTAAAGTGTCCGGCGCGTATCCCTGCGCCGCCATCGCTTCAACGAGGCTGATGCCGTCCGCATCGCACGCCACTTCGACCCAACCGGGTGCGAGCTGGCCGCTGATGGTCTGCGAGCCGAGCATACCGCCGAAGCGGCCTTCTTCCTCCGACGTGGCAACGGCCACCACCGGGAAATGCGGCTCGATGCCATGATCCTTGAGGCTGCGCACGCATTCAAGACCAATCGCGGCCCCGAGAGCACCGTCAAAAGCACCGCCTTCGGGCACGGTGTCGAGATGGGAGCCAACCATCACGCATGGCCTGTTGCCGTCGCCAAGCCGTCCGAACAAATTGCCTGCCGCGTCGACGGTGACTGCAAGCCCATCCTTCTCCATTTGCTGCCTGAACCAACTGCGCACAGCCACGTCCATGTCCGAAAAACCGGGGCGATTGTATCCACCGGTTTCCCGGTTGAAGCCGAATTTGTTGATCCCGTCGAGCAGAGTCTTGAGGCGGTCGGATCGAATCTTTGGTTCGCTGCTGGTCAATTCTTATTCCCCTCCTGTACGCGGCCTAAGCAATCGCAATTATTATGCATAAATAATATGCAACCTCGCTACGTTTCTTAATTTATCATAATCAATGCTTGAAAAATAAACAATTTTACGCACTAATCAAGAGAGCCATAAAAATGAGGGAGAACGCTATGAAACGGTTGCTAACCGCTGCGCTCGCGGCGGCCTCGTTGCTGTTTGCATCACCAGGCTACACGCAAACACCACCCAATGTCCTGATTGTCGGTCAGATCGCAGAACCGAAATCGCTTGATCCGGCAGCGGATACGGCGGTCAACGACTTCCGCATTCTGGTCAACCTCTATGATGGTCTCGTCCGTTACAAGGATGGCACGCTCGAAGTCGAGCCGTCTCTTGCAACCGACTGGACCATTTCCGAAGATGGCAAGACCTATACCTTCAAGCTGAGGGAAGGGGTCAAGTTCCACGACGGAACCGATTTCAACGCCGAGGCGGTCAAGTTCAACTTCGACCGCATGTTGAAGGAAGATCACCCCTATCACGAGACAGGCCCGTTCCCGCTGGCCTTCTTCTTCTCGTCTGTCAGCGAAGTGACCGCCGTTGACGACCTGACCGTCAAGTTCGACCTCAAGGAGCCCTATGCGCCCTTCCTGTCGAACCTTGCCTATCCAACCGGTCTGATCATTTCCCCCAAGGCCGTGATGGACAATGGCAAGGACGTTGGCCGCCATCCGGCCGGAACCGGTGCCTACAAGTTCGCCGAATGGGAATCAAACGCCAAGGTTGTGCTTGAGAAGAACCCGGACTATTGGGACGGTGCGCCTGCGCTGGAGGCCGTGATCTATCGTCCGATCACCGACGCCAACACCCGTGTTGCCGAGATGCTGTCCGGCGGTCTTGATGTGATGGTCGAAGTGCCACCCGACAACCTCGCCCAGTTCCGCGATGACGCAAACTTCTCGGTGCACGAACAGGCCGGGCCGCACCTCTGGTTCCTGATCCTCAATGCCAAGGAAGGCCCGTTCGCCAAGAAAGATATCCGTCAGGCTGCCAACTATGCGGTCAACAAGAAGGCTCTCGTCGAGAATATCCTTCAGGGTACGGCAGACGTTGCCGCAGGTCCAACCCCTCCGGCCTTCGCATGGGCCTATGACGACAGCCTGTCGCCATACCCGTATGATCCCGAAAAAGCCAAGGCGCTTCTCAAGGAAGCCGGGTATGACGGTGCTGAGCTGACCTTCTATGTCACCGAAGGTGGTTCCGGCATGCTCGACCCGACGGCCATGGGAACCGCTATTCAGGCTGACCTTGAAGCCGTTGGCATGAAGGTCAAGATCGAGACCTACGAATGGAATACCTTCCTTGGCAAGGTGAACCCCGGTCTTGAAGGCAAGGCCGACATGGCCGAAATGGCATGGATGACCAACGACCCGGACACCCTGCCGTTCCTCGCCCTGCGTACCGAAGCCTTCCCCGACAAGGGCGGTTTCAACTCGGGCTACTATTCCAACGCAAAAGTGGATGAATTGCTCGAAAAGGCTCGCACTGCGACGGATCAGGCCGAACGCGCCAAGCTCTACAAGGAAATGCAGCAGATCGTTTATGAAGATGCTCCTTGGGTCTTCGTTGCAAACTGGAAACAGAATGCCGTGACCAGTGCTGCCGTCAAAGACTTCAAGCTTCAGCCGTCTTTCTTCCTGATGCTTCAGAAAGTCGCCAAACCCTGATGGAGGCCACGTCCCCTCTTGCCTGACAAGAACAGGTGAGGGGGGATCCATTCATCATGGATCGGCCTGAGCCGCTGCGCGGAGAGTGCTGCAAAGGGACGGGACCAGACTGTTCTGATCAGGCCGATCATTCCGACCACCCCGAGTGTGACGGAGGTTGCCGCATGGGTGCCTATGTCCTGAAACGGCTGTTAGCGGCCATTCCTGTCCTGTTCGGACTGTCGATCATTGTGTTCGTCATCATGGCGATGATCCCCGGAGATCCGGCGCTTGCCATTCTGGGATCCTTTGCTACGCCTGAGAATGTCGCCAAGCTCAATCAGGATCTCGGCCTCGACAAGCCGCTCGTGCAGCAATATTTCATCTGGCTCGGCAACATGCTGCAGGGCGACTTCGGCCGCTCCTACACCCTCAATCGTCCCGTCATTGACGAAGTGCTCGAGCGCTTTTCCGCGACGCTCATTCTTGCTGGGCCAGCGCTGCTGCTCTGCTCGATATTCGGTCTGCTGGCAGGGATCATTTCCGCCGTGCGCCAATATGGCTGGGCCGACAAGATCCTCACCTTCGTCGTGCTGATCGGCATTTCCATGCCGTCCTTCTGGCTCGGCCTGCTTCTGATCTTCTCCTTTGCCGTCAAATGGCGCCTGTTTCCGGCGAGCGGCATGTATGCCATCTATGGCGGCGGCGACTTGCCGGACCTTCTCCATCACCTCACATTGCCCGCCTTGACCCTTGCCGTTGTGGCAACGGGCGTCATCGCGCGGCTCACCCGGACTTCGATGCTCGAAATCCTCCGGCAGGATTATATCCGCACCGCGCGAGCCAAGGGCATCAGCGAGCGGCGTGTGATCTATCTGCATGCCTTCAAGGCCGCACTGGTCAGCGTTGTCCCGGTTATCGGCATTCAGGCAGGCTTTGTGCTTGGTGGAGCGGTCTATATCGAAACGGTCTTCCAGTGGCCCGGTGTCGGCTCTATGCTCGTCAAGGCCATCTCGACCCGTGATCTGCTGCTCGTGCAGGGCGGCGTCCTGATTGTTGCCAGTGCCTATGTGCTGTTCAATCTGGCCGTTGATGTCGTTCAGTCCATGCTAGACCCGAGGTTGCGCTGATGACTGATACGACAGTTCAAACCCCGGCCAAAAGCAAAAAGCGCAGCGGGCGACCAAGCCCCATGCGGCTGTTGCTGAACAACTCTCTGGCGACCGGCGGCCTCATCGTACTCGCCATCGTCATCCTCATCGCGCTGGCAGCCCCCCTGTTGCCGCTGGTCAATCCCGATGTCACCGAGCCGGCCAACCGCCTGCAACCGATCCTTGCCGATGGGCATCTGCTGGGCACCGATGCGCTTGGCCGCGATATCCTCTCCCGTCTCATCTGGGGCACAAGGGTCAGTCTTGCCGTCGGCATTTCGGCGACGACAATCGCCGCTGTCATCGGCTCCCTGATCGGTCTCGTCTCCGGATATGCGGGAGGGCGCGTCGATAATCTGCTGATGCGCGGCATCGACATGATCATGGCCTTTCCCTATATCCTGCTGGCACTGGCGATTGTCGCAGCATTGGGACCAGGCCTGCTCAATGCACTTTATGCCATTGCGGTGGTCAACATTCCTTTCTTTGCGCGCAACATCAGGGGCATCACGGTTGGTCTGTCGCGGCGCGAATTCGTTCAGGCGGCCCGCCTGTCGGGCAAGTCCAACGCCAGCATCCTGTTCGGCGAGATCCTGCCCAATGTTCTGCCGATGATCATCATCACCATGTCGACGACCATCGGCTGGATGATCCTTGAGACAGCAGGTCTGTCCTTCCTTGGTCTCGGGGCCCAGCCGCCACAGGCTGATCTTGGCTCCATGTTGGGGGATGGCCGCAAGATCCTCTTCACTGCACCCCATGTCTCGATCATCCCCGGCGTCATGATCTTTGCCCTTGTCATGAGCATCAACTTGCTCGGCGATGGTGTGCGCGACGTTCTCGACCCACGCCTCAAATCCGGTGCCCTCGCGCGACCGGGAATGCGCACCGCTGTCGAGCGTGACCAGACGCCAGAGATCACTCCCACCGAGGGCGCAACTCTCGACATGGAGGGCCTCAGGACAGAATTTCGCATTGGTGATGAGGTCTACAAGGCCGTTGGCGGGGTCGATCTCACAGTCAGACAGGGCGAATGTCTGGGCCTTGTCGGTGAGTCCGGTTCCGGTAAATCGGTCACCGCCATGTCGATCATGGGGCTGGTGCCTTCGCCACCGGGGCGCATTGTCGGCGGCGCTGCGTTGCTGGAGGGTGAGGATCTCTTTGCCAAGAGCGACGAGGAAATCCGTACCCTGCGTGGCCTCGCGGTCAGTCATGTCTTTCAGGATCCGCTCTCGACCCTCCATCCGCTTTTCACCGTTGGGGATCAGCTTGTGGAGGCCATCCGCGCCCATCAGCCCATCGGCAAGGCCGAGGCCTTCAAAAAGGCCGAGGAACTGCTGTCTGTGGTCCGCATTCCAAACCCAGCTGAACGTCTCAAAGCCTATCCCCATGAGCTGTCCGGCGGTATGCGCCAGAGGGTCTGCATCGCCATGGCCCTTGCCAATGACGTCAAATTGATCATTGCCGACGAGCCGACCACGGCGCTTGATGTAACCGTTCAGGCGCAGGTGCTGGCTCTCCTCAACAAACTGCGCGAAGAGCGCAATGTCGGCATCCTGTTCATCACCCACGATTTCGGCGTCGTCTCCAACATGTGCGACCGGGTTGCGGTCATGTATGGCGGTAAGATTGTCGAGACTGGCAAGACCGAAGAGATCCTTGCCAGTCCGGCCCATCCCTATACCGCCAAGCTGATCGCCTGCGTGCCCGTCCTCGGCGAGCCGGGGCGCAGGCTCGATGCCATCGATGGACGCCCGCCAGTCGTCAACAATCTTCCCGATGGCTGTGCCTTTGCCGACCGCTGCCCGAGCGCCCGTGACGACTGCCGCAAGGGCGACATCGAGCTGACAAAGCTTGGTGAAGGCCGCGCCGTTCGATGCCTCTATCCGGTCGCAAAAGGAGAGGCCGATGTCTGACACACTTCTCGATATTGTCGATGCCAGCCGTCGCTTTGGTGGTGGCAAGACCTTACTGGGCAAGCCGCTCCCGGCGGTCCATGCGGTGCAAGGGGTCTCCGTCTCGGTGAAGAAGGGCGAGACCCTTGGCGTTGTGGGCGAATCCGGTTGCGGCAAGTCGACCCTTGCCCGGCTGATCGTCGGGCTCGATACGCCAACAGACGGCACCATCACATTTGACGGTCAGGATCTTGTCTCAGAGGCCAAGAGCAATCACAGGGCCTTGGCGCGCAAGGTCCAGTATGTGTTTCAGGATCCGGTCGCCTCGCTCAATCCACGCAAGCGCATCCGTTCTATCCTTGAAGCACCCCTGATCAAGCTGCTCGGGCTTGATGCCAAGGTGCGTGAGGCGCGGCTGGTGGAACTGATGGAAGCGGTCAATCTGGCCCCGGAGTTCATCGACCGCTATCCCCATGAATTCTCGGGCGGGCAAGCCCAGAGGATCGGCATCGCGCGTGCCTTGGCTGCAGACCCGGAGCTGATCGTGCTCGACGAGCCTGTCTCGGCGCTCGACGTCTCGGTGCAGGCACAGGTACTCAATATTCTCGATGGATTGAAGGAGCGCTTCGGGCTCACCTATATCTTCATCAGCCACGATCTCTCCGTGGTCGAAAGCATCAGCGACCGTGTCGCCGTGATGTATTTCGGCCGCGTGGTCGAGCTGGGCAGCGCCACTGAGGTCTTTGCCAATCCTCGCCATCCCTACACCCAGCTATTGCTGAAGTCGGCACCGGTGCCGGGGCGCAAGTCGCAAACCTCGGAAGACGCCAACACGGAGCTGCCCGATCCATATAATCCGCCACCGGGCTGCGCCTTCTATGCCCGCTGTGATCGATGCATGGATCTGTGCAAAACCGAGCCACCCAAACTTGACGCTGAGGCAACATTAGCGGATCACCTCAGCGCCTGTTACAATCCCTTGCCATCACCTAGACCATGACGATAGACAGCAGTTCCGGCGAGCGTCCCGCTCCCATCCCGAAAACGACCCACATGCGCCGCCGCAAGCGTCCGGATATCATCGCAGATCTTGTGCGCGACCGGATCATGACGGCCGGGTTGAAGGTAGGGGACCGGATTCCGTCCGAATGGGTCTCGCCCGAAGAGTTGCATGTTGCGCGCGGCACGATACGCGAGGCACTCAAGGTGCTTGAATTTCAGGGGCTTGTCTTGAGCAAGACCGGTCCGGGGGGAGGGTTGTTCGTCTCGGCCATCGAGCCCGACGACGCCATTCGCCTGCTCGACAATCTGTTTCTTGCCGATCCACCGTCCATTCCCAACATCTATGCCTTGCGCAAGGTTTTGGAGCCGGAACTAGCCGCCAGCCTCGCGGGTAAGCTTTCGAAAGATGAGATCAGCGAGCTGCAGTCCTGCATCTATCTCTATGAGGATGAGCCAACCTCGGCGGATGAGGAATATCGCCAGCGCCTTGCTGAACTGGACTTTCATGCCTGCCTCGCACGCTGCTGCACCAATCAGCTGCTCGGCTTTGTCTGCAATTTCCTTCTCAGCCTGCTGCGCGACAAGACCGAGTGCCGCGCCATCTATTCCGAGCCGACCCCTTGGGAAATGCGGGACACGGGGCTCAATTATCAGGTCCGGCTTTTGCGAGCCCTGAAGTCGGGCGAGGTCGAGTTCGCCCGCTCCTTAATGCGCGAGCACATGATCGAGGCAGAAAGCTTCATGATCAAACGGGCGGTTCTGCTCAGACGCTGAGTGCGTATCCCGTTAGTTGAACACCTGTCAAACCGGTACGAAGTGTTCACTTCAAAGTGCTTGAAACAATCTGATTGTCCTGATAATCAGTAATCATGACAATGTGGTTTCCTGATCCAGAAAAATTGAAGCGCCCCGTCTACAAGACGTTGCAGAGCCTGATCATCAATGCGATCGATGCCGGCGATCTGAGACCCGGCGACAGGATGCCAACACACCGCGATTTCGCGTTCAAAATGAACATCTCGGTCCAAACCGTTTCCAGAACCTACGATGCCCTGTGCAAGCTCGGCTATCTGGTGGGCGAGGTCGGGCGGGGGACTTTCGTTCGGATCCGCGATGCCTCACCGGAGGCCGCCATGCCCTTTCTGCCCACGCGACAGGAAGAGCTGATTGACCTCTCCATGCTCAAGCCGGTAACGGACAGTCTGCATTATGAAGTGATGCAGCAGGGCCTGATGGAATTGTCAAAGGATCTGACCCGGGATCTGGTCAAGGCATTTCGGCCAGAAGAGGCCTTTCGGGATCATGCCCATGTCGCCGCAAAATGGCTCAACTCCCATCGCATGGATGCCGACTGGCAAAATGTGATTTTCACCAATGGAGCAGTCCCGGGGCTGCTATCCGCCGTCATGAGTACCGCTCCGGCGGGCTCGGCAATCTGTGTCGAAGAGGTGAGTTTTCACATTCTGCGCCCGCTCTGCGACTATCTTGGTGTGCGGATGCATGCGGCAAAAATGGACGAGTTCGGCCTTTTACCGGAAGCCTTCGAGGAGCTCTGCAGTCATCAGCCAATCCGGGCTCTGGTGATCTCACCGACCGTCTGTAATCCGCGAGCCCATGTGATGCCGCTCGAACGGCGGCAGGATTTGCTCGATATTGCAAGGAGATATCAAGTCCACATCATCGAGAATGATGTGCTAGGGACCCTGATCAAGGGCGCACCGCCGACTCTTTGGCAGCTCGATCCGGAGCGCGTATTCTATATCACCTCTTTCTCCAAAACGATCATGCCCGGATTGCGGGCCGGACTTCTCATCGTGCCTCCGGAGATGAGCGTGATTGCCAAGAACCGCCATCTCGTCACCAACTGGATGGCAAATCCGCTGGCAGTGGATCTGTTGACGCACTGGATGGAAGACGGGACCGTCGATCGGCTGATCAGCTGGCAGTCGAATGCCTTGCAAAAGCGTCAGAAATTGGCCGAAAAGCTGTTCCCCGGCATCAACTATTACAGCCACAAATATGCGCCGCATATCTGGCTACCTCTGCCATCGACCTGGCAGGAGGGGGATTTTGTCGCTCAGGCCCGGCGTCATCAGGTGGCAATTGCCGGGAGCCTGCCCTTCATGATGGTCGATCAATCCAACGAGGGCGATGCTATCCGGCTAAATGCTGTCCGCATCGCGCTGGGGCCATGCAGCGAAGAGCGCCTGACCACGGCCCTACGCGTCATCGCCTCACTTTTGCAGGCTGGAGCGGAAACACCCCTGCCTATGTTCTGACCGGTGAACGAATGAAGCGCCGCTCCTACCATGACAATGCTCAGGATTTGATCCCGAAACTGCGTCTTTTCTATTCATATGCATCCAGTTCGAGCAATTGTATAGACTTCCCTTGACTAAAATTGTCATGATTTAATGTTTTGTTTGACGTTGAATTGTCTCTGTTTGATTGTGTGGCCAGAAAAATAGAAACGCAATCATCAAACATGCAATCATCATCGACAAAGAGGGAAGACATGAGAACCAAGCTCATTCGCAAAGTCCTGATGGCCACATCGGCAGCCAGCGTCCTTGCAAGCCTGTCCCTGTTGCCAACGGCAGCGCAGGCCGACACCTGGAAATATGCCATCGAAGAAGCGCTCACTGAAGTGCAGGGCGTCTATGCCACCAAATTCAAGGAAGAGATCGAAAAGAACTCTGACCATGAAGTCCAGATCTTTCCCTATGGTACGCTTGGCGAATCCGCCGACACCATGGAACAGACTCAGGCCGGTATCCTTCAGTTTGTTGACCAGTCGCCCGGGTTCACCGGTGCCCTGATCCCTGAAGCGCAGGTCTTCTTCGTGCCCTATCTGCTGCCGGGTGACACTGCTCAGCTGAACGAATTCTTCCGCACCTCCAAGGCGATCAACGAAGACTTCAAGGAACTCTATGCTGCTCAGGGACTTGAGCTGCTCACGATGTTCCCCGAAGGCGAAGTCGCCATGACCACCAAAAAGCCAGTGACCGGCCCGGAAGATCTCAATGAGGTCAAGTTCCGCGTCATGACCAACCCGCTGTTGGTGGAAAGCTACAAGGCCTTTGGTGCCACCCCGACCCCGTTGCCGTGGGGCGAGGTCTATGGTGGCCTGCAGACCAACATCATCCAAGGTCAGGAAAACCCGACCTCCTTCATCGAGTCGACCAAGCTCTACGAAGTGACCGACGCCATCACCTATGCTGGCCACAACAACTTCACCACTGCGGTCATGGCCAACAAGGACTTCTATGAGGGCCTGAGCGACGAAGACAAAAAGCTGGTGCAGGATGCGGCAACCGCGGCATTTGACTATATTCTCGACTACCAGAAGGGCCTCGAGAAAACCGCGCTTGATAAGATCAAGGAAGCCAAGCCCAGCATGGTCGTGACCGTGCTGACCGAAGAACAGCGCGCTCCGTTCAAGGAAGCGGCTGCCGAGGTTGAGGCCAAATTCATCGAAATGACCGGCGAGAGCGGCAAGGCCATTCTCGAGCAGATGAAGGCCGATCTGGAAGCCGTGAGCAAGTAGACGGCTTTCCATTGATGTTTCCTGTGGCGGGGTCCGTCTTGTACCGGCTCCGCCACCTTTGGTTTTCGCATCAGTCGGGAGCTTTCCATGTCGCAGGACAATCATAGTGAGACTGCCTTGCCCGGGGTGCTGGGTGTGGTTGATTTGGCGATCGCTCGGCTTGAATCCGCCATGTTGGCCCTTGGCGTCATTCTGATGGCCACCAATACAGTCGCCAATGTTATCGGGCGCTTTGTGTTCCAGAACAGCCTGTTTTTCTCCGAGGAACTCAATCGCTTGTTGATCGTCTTGATCACCTTCTCGGGCATTTCCTATGCCGCGAGGCAGGGGCGTCACATCCGCATGTCGGCCATCTTCGACAAGATGATGCCCCCGGCGCGCAAGGCAATGATGATCGTCATCGCGCTGGTTACGGCGCTGGTCATGCTGTCGTTGGCCTACTTTTCGGTTTCCTACATTCTGACAGTTGCCAAATCGGGACGGCTGCTGCCCGCCCTTCAGATCCCGGTCTACTGGATCTACCTGTGGGTGCCTGTGGGCTTCCTCATGACCGGACTGCAATATGTGCTGGCCGCCATCAAGAATATCGTCTCCGAGGATATTTATCTCTCCAGTCAGGTGCTTGAGGGATATTCCGAAGACGAATACGAGGTTTAGGAGCGACCCATGGCACTTGCAATGTTCCTTGTCATGCTGGCGCTTCTGCTCGTCGGCTTCCCGATGATGATCCCCCTGATGATCGGGGCATCCATCGGTTTTTATGAAATGTTCGGCGGTTTCGGCAAGATGGACTTCATGGTCCAGCAATTCATGGCGGGTATTCGGCCTGCGTCCCTGATTGCCGTGCCGATGTTCATTCTCGCCGCTGACATTATGACCCGTGGCCAGTCGGCCGGTCGCCTGATCGATATGGTCATGAGCTTCGTCGGCCACATCAAGGGTGGGCTTGCCGTCACCACGGCGACGGCCTGCACCCTGTTCGGCGCCGTCTCCGGCTCCACGCAGGCAACGGTCGTTGCCGTCGGCTCTCCCTTGCGGCCAAGAATGCTGAAGGCCGGATATAAGGATTCCTTCATTCTGGCGCTGATCGTCAACTCAAGCGATATCGCCTTCCTGATCCCGCCCTCCATCGGCATGATCATCTATGGCGTAGTCTCCAACACCTCGATTGCCGAGCTGTTCATCGCCGGGATTGGGCCGGGATTGCTCATTCTGGTGATGTTCGCCTCCTACAGTGTGGTCTACGCCTATATCAACGACGTGCCGACCGAGCCGCGCGCGAGCTGGTCGGAGCGGTTGCAGGCGGTGCTGAGTGCCCTCTGGCCCCTTGGTTTCCCCGTCATCATCGTCGGCGGCATCTATGGCGGCATCTTTTCGCCCACCGAGGCGGCGGCAGTCTGCGTCTTCTACGCGGTCGTGCTCGAGATGATCGTCTTTCGCTCGCTTGGCTTCATGGATTTGTTCGAAATCGCCAAGTCGACAGGCCTGATCACGGCGGTGGTCTTCATTCTGGTAGCGGCAGGCGCTGCTTTCTCCTGGGTGATTTCCTTCGCCCAGATCCCGCAGCATATTCTGGCGGCCATCGGCATTTCGGACATGGGTCAGATCGGCGTGTTGGTCGTCATTTCGATCTCCTTTTTCATCGGCTGCATGTTCGTTGATCCGATTGTCGTCATTCTGATCCTTGTTCCCATCTTCGCCCCGGTGGTCAAATCGGTTGGTCTTGATCCGGTGTTGGTGGGCACGATCATCACGCTTCAGGTCGCGATTGGCTCTGCGACCCCGCCTTTCGGCTGTGACATCTTCACGGCGATGGCGATTTTCCGAAGACCCTATTTCGATGTGATCAAGGGAACGCCTCCGTTCATTTTCATGCTCCTGCTGGTTTCCGTGCTGCTGATCCTGTTTCCTCAGATTGCACTGTTCCTGCGCGACATAGCGTTCCGTTGACGGGAGGAGATGGCTCAATGTTTGAAAATATCATGGTGCCGATGGACGGGTCTCCCTGTTCCTACATGGCACTGGAGAAGGCGGTGGCGTTGCAAAAGCTGTGTGGCCCAAACAGCAAGATCCGCATCGTCAATGTCTATCGCCATCAGGGACAGATGGAATCCTCTGTATCGATGGTGCGCGCAATGACGCCGGAGACCATAGACACCGCCATGTCGTCATATGCAAAGGACGTCGTGCAGGCCGCAAAGACACGGGCGATCGAAATGGGATCGGTCAATGTCAGCGCCCATGTCCTGTCCGGCCCGACCGCGAGGACGATCGTGAAATTTGCCGAAGAACGAAAGGCCGATCTGATCATCATCGGTGGGCGCGGTCACGGCGATCTGGAGGCTCTGCTGCTTGGCAGTGTCTCGCACAAGGTAACAAGCCTTGCGCACTGCCCGGTGATGGTGGTCCGCTAGGAATGAAGAGGCTGCGTGAAGTGCGCATCCAAGGCTGAGAAGAAAGTGACGGGAATGGTATCAAAGCTGGATATCGCATTGTCGTTCCGGGACCGGACGGTTCCCTGTCGGGTGGGGCTATTGCTGCTCGAAACCGACCACACGACCGAGCTCGAATTCGCTCGGCACATGCCCCATGATCTGGTCGGCGTCTATGCCAATCGGGTGGAATATGCCAACCCGACAACGCCGGAAAACCTGATGGCGATGTTGCCGCAGCTGGGGCATCGAGCGGAGCAGATCCTGCCCGGGGCGGATCTTGACGTGATCTATTACGGCTGCACGGCTGCCTCGTTCGTCATCGGCAACGAGCGTGTCGAGGAAGAAATCCGCAAGGTCAAGCCGACGGCAACCGTGATCACGCCCACCTCGGCGGCGATGCTGGCGTTCCAGCAGTTCGGCGTCTCGTCCCTTGCGATCCTGACGCCTTACCTTCCTGCGACCAGTCAGCCGCTCGAGGACTATTTTTTAGGCCATGATCTCGATGTCAAACGGCATTCCTGCCTCGGGCTCGAGGATGATCGCGAAATGGCACGCCTTGATGCGGACACGCTGATCCGGGCTGCCGTCGAGGCCGATGACCCTCAGGCTGATGCGCTCTTCATTTCCTGCACGGCCCTGCGCTCCATCGAGGTGGCCGGTGAAATCGAGAAGCGACTGGGCAAACCCGTCGTCACCAGCAATCAGGCGGCGATCTGGGCAATCTCACGGCTGTTGGGACTGCCAAGGCCAAACCTGAACCCCTGTAAACTGTTCGAAACCCTGCCAACCCGGCTCTGACAGATCTGGCTTTTCCCGTTCCGTGACCCATGCGCGGCAGGAACCAACATCAAGGATGGTAACATGCAAAATCACGATATGGTGTCTGTTGCCGACATCCTGATGGCAGAGCGCAGGATCGCGCCCCATGTGGCTCAGACGCCCATGCAGCGTTCTGCATCGCTATCCGAAAAGCTGGGCTCGGACATCCATCTCAAGCTGGAGCATCGCCAGCATACGGGTTCTTTCAAGCTGCGCGGCGCGACCAATGCGGTGCTGTCCTTGACTGATGAGCAGAAGACATGCGGCATCGCGGCTGTCTCCACCGGCAACCATGGTCGAGGCCTCGCCTATGCCGCGCGGCGGGCTGGCGTGCGCTGCGTGATCGCCATGTCCGAACTGGTGCCGCAAAACAAGCTCGACGGCATCAGGGCTCAGGGAGCCGAGATCGTCATTCATGGCCGGTCACAGGATGAGGCGCAGCAGGCGGTTGACCGCCTCGTCACCGAGGAAGGGATGGTCACAATTCCACCCTTTGATCATCCCGACGTCATAGCCGGGCAGGGGACTTTGGGTCTCGAAATCCTCAAGGACCTACCCGACATCGACACGGTGTTGGTTCAGCTCTCCGGCGGCGGGCTGATCTCTGGCGTTGCCCGCGCCATCAAGTCCATTTCGCCGAAGACTCGCGTGATCGGCATCTCCATGGAACGGGGCGCGGCAATGCATGCAAGCCTTGAGGCCGGAAAACCTGTGCAAGTCGAGGAATTGCCGACGCTGGCGGATTCCCTTGGTGGCGGCATTGGCCTCGACAATCGCTACACCTTTCCCATGACCCAAGCCCTCGTCGACGAGACCATCCTTCTCAGCGAGGAGGAGATCGCCGCAGGCGTCCACCATGCCTATTGGCAGGAGGAAGAAATCATCGAAGGCGCGGGCGCCGTGGGCATCGCCGCCCTGCTTGCGGGGAAGGTCAACAATCCCGGTCGCTGTGTCGCCATCCTGTCGGGACGCAACATCGACATGTCGCTGCATCACCGGCTGATTTCCGGTGAAATGGTCGAGCTTTAGGGAGGCCTCATGTCCATTCTCATCCTGTCTGAAGACGATCTGAAGAAAGCCGTGTCGCTCGACCTTGAAAGCATCGCTTGTGTCGAGAAGGCAATCATGGCGCTGGCAACCGAAAAGGTCGTCATGCCGCCGATCCTGTCGATGGAAATTGCCGAGGCCAATGGCGAAGTGGACGTCAAGACTGCCTACGTCCCCGGCCTCGACAGCTTCGCGGTCAAGATCAGCCCGGGCTTTTTCGACAATCCCAAGCTCGGCTTGCCCAGCCTCAACGGACTGATGGTACTGTTTTCGGCAAAGACCGGCATCGTCGAGGCAGTCCTTCTTGACAATGGATATCTCACGGATGTGCGCACCGCCTGCGCCGGGGCCGTTGCCGCACGCGCTCTGTCGCGACAGGAAGCATCAGTTGCTGCCATCTTCGGCACCGGTTTGCAGGCCAATCTGCAGCTTCAGGCCCTGTGCAAGGTGCGCCCCATCACCAAGGCGCGGATCTGGGGGCGGAACCACGACAAGGCCAAGGACTTCGCCGCGGAAATGGCCGCGTTGCTGGGCATCAATGTCACCGCAGAAGAGCAAGGGGCCGACGCAGTCAAGGGAGCCGATGTCATCGTTACGACAACGCCAGCACAGGAGCCGGTTTTGATGGCCGACTGGCTGGAACTCGGCCAGCATGTCACCGCCATGGGGGCGGATGCCGACTACAAGAACGAACTCGATCCCGCCTGCCTCGTTCGCGCCGATCTCTATGTGGCGGACCGCATCAGTCAGACCGAAAAGCTCGGCGAGCTGCGCACCGCACTGGCGGCGGGAGCCATCAAGGACACCGCTTCCATCCCCGAACTGGGAGAGGTGCTCGCAGGCACCCGCCAAGGACGCGAGGGCGAGGCGGGCATCACCATTTGCGATTTGACCGGCATGGGGGTTCAAGACACCGCCATCGCGACCTTTGCTCGCGAGCGCGCCCTGAAACTCAAGGCAGGTCGGACTTTCTGAACAACAATACCAATCACCTGTTTCCTGAAGAGAAGGGAATGACAATGACAATGGAAAACGCAAAGCCGAGGCTGTTCTTCAGCCCCGAAGAATATGACCGGCGTCTGGCAAAAACCAGAAAGGCCATGCAGGACAAGGGCGTGGATGTCATGATCTGCACGGAACCGGCCAACATGGCGTGGCTCACCGGTTATGACGGCTGGTCCTTCTATGTCCATCAGTGCGTGATCGTCACGATGGAAGGTCAGCCCATGTGGTATGGCCGCACTCAGGATGCCAACGGCGCCAAGCTGACCACATTCCTCGAACACGACAATATCCTCTATTATCCAGATCACTACGTGCAGTCGCCAGAGCGCCACCCGATGGATCTTCTGTCCCAGATCTTGATCGACAAGGGATTTGCCAACGCCTCCATCGGCCTTGAAATGGACAATTACTATTTCTCGGCGGCGGCCTATTGCTCCCTAATCAAGAACATGCCGAACGCCACCTTCAAAGACTGCAACGTGCTGGTACACTGGCAGCGCGCCGCCAAGTCCCGCACCGGAGCTCGATATGATGCGTACCGCTGGCCGCATCGTCGAGGCCATGCACGAGCGCATCCGCGACAAGGCCAAACCGGGTATGCCCAAGAATGAGCTTGTCGCCGAAATCTATGACGCCTCCTTGCGCGGTGTCGAGGGCATCGGCGGCGACTATGCCGCCATCGTGCCCTTGCTGCCGTCAGGCGCGGACGCCTCCGCTCCCCATCTCACATGGGACGAACGCCCGTTCCTGTTGGGTGAGGGGACCTTCTTCGAGATCGCTGGCAGTTACCATCGCTATCACTGTCCGCTGTCGCGTTCGGTCTTCATGGGCAAGCCGCCGCAATATTATCTCGATGCCGAGAAGGCCGTGCTCGAAGGCATGGAAGCAGGCCTTGAGAAAGCCAAGGTTGGCAACGTTTGCGAAGACATCGCCAATGCCTTTTTCGATGTGCTGAAGAAATACGGCATCGTCAAGGACAACCGCACCGGCTATCCGATCGGTCTGGCCTATCCTCCCGATTGGGGCGAACACACCATGAGCCTGCGCCCCGGTGACCGCACCGTTCTGGAGGAAGGCATGACCTTCCACTTCATGACCGGACTTTGGCAGGATGGCTGGGGTCTTGAGATCACCGAGAGCATCGCAATCGGCGAGAAGGGCCCCGAGTGCCTCGCCAATGTGCCGCGCGAGCTGATCGTCATCGAATAGCAAAACGCACCGGACAGGAGAAGGCAAGCAGCCTCATGGCTTGATGCCTTCTCCGATTGGCCCGGTGCATCCCAGTCCCCCGAATGCAAAAGGCGGTTCGAGGACCGCAGGCGGAGAGTTGAATGCAGCAGCTCGTTGAAACCACCAAAGAGATCCTGAAACGGTTGGTCGGGTTCGAAAGCCTTTCCAGTCAGACCAACCTCGACATGATCGACTATATCAAGACCTATCTCGCCGACCACGGCGTCGAGACCATGATCTCCTATGACGAGACGGGGGAGAGAGCCAATCTCTTTGCCACCATCGGCCCGGATGTCGAGGGTGGTGTGCTGCTGAATGGCCACACCGATGTAGTGCCGACTTTGGGGCAGGACTGGTCTCACGATCCCTTCGACATGATCGAGAAGGATGGCAGGCTCTTTGGCCGCGGAACCGTCGACATGAAGGGGTTTCTCGCCTGCACTATGGCAATGGTGCCCTATTTCAAAGAGGCCAATCTCGGAAAGCCGATCCTGATTTCCTTCTGCTATGATGAGGAAATCGGCGGCTTTGGTGCTCCCGTCCTTGCCAGTGACATCGTCGCGCGTGGGTCCAAACCAGCTGTCGCCATTGTTGGCGAGCCGACCATGATGTCACTGGTCAGCGGGCACAAGGCGGGGCTGGAGCTGCGCACGGAATTCACCGGCTTCTCCGCTCATGCCTCCGACCCGCGCAAGGGCGTCAATGCGGTGGAATTCGCCGCCCGCTTCATCAACAAGATCATCGAGATTGCGGATCGCTGCTCCATCAATCCGGTCCACGATTCCCCCTTCGAGCCACCCTATACCACCTTCAATGTGGGCACGATCAATGGCGGTACGGCGCGGAACATCACCGCCAATGCCTGCGCGCTCGATTGGGAGCTGCGACCCATTCCCGGCGAGGACGGGCAGGTCATTCTCGCCGAATTGCAATATTTCGTCGACAGCGAGCTGTTGCCCCTGATGCGAGCCGTATCACCGGACGCGAGCGTGAAAACCATCGTCGAGGCAGACGTACCGGGCCTCAGTGCAGATGAATCATCTGCCGCAGTGCAGTTCATCCGTCAGGTGACCGGCCTTAACAGCAGCGAAGTGGTCTCGTTCGGCACCGACGCAGGACATTTCGAGCGGGTCGGGATCTCGACAATTGTTTTCGGCCCGGGCTCCATCGATCAGGCACACAAGCCTGACGAATATATCGAACTATCTGAAATATCGAATTGTTTGCAGTTTTTGAAGCAAGTGGCGGATCACTTGGCCGAGCCGCGATAAGGATCGTGTAAGCCACCATTTCGACGCCAAAAGATGATTCATCTTTTGAGCGTGGTGGCAGCAGAGGTTTGGTCTGAAATCGAGAGCATCTTTGGACGCACATTCGCCCGTTCCTGCCCTAGATTGGCGGCAAATGAGGAGAGGTAGCCCATGCTTGAGGCAATGACAAAAAACCGGTCTGACGCGCTAGGTAATCTGGACAACCTGCGCCTTTACAAGGAATTCGCCTATATCAATGGCGAGTGGGTCTCGCAGACCGAAGCAAAGTCAATCCCGGTGCTCGATCCCGCCGATGGATCTCTGATCGGCACCATTCCGGCCCTTGGCGCGGAGCACAGCGTTCTGGCAGTCGATGCGGCGGCCCGGGCTTTTCCCCTATGGGCAGCCAAACTGCCTCAGGAACGCTCGGCCATTCTGCGCAAATGGTTCGAGCTGATACTTGAGAATAAGGAAGATCTGGCTCTGCTGATGACCCTTGAGCAGGGCAAGCCGATTTCAGAGGCACGCGGTGAAATCGACTATGCGGCCAGCTTTGTCGAATTCTACGCCGAGGAAGCCAAGCGCCCGAACATCGAGGGCGTGACCTCCCATTTGCCTGATGGCGAGGTTGAGGTCTGGCGCGAGCCCATCGGGGTTGTCGCCCTGATCACGCCGTGGAATTTCCCTTGCGCCATGATCACACGAAAAGCCGCTGCAGCGCTGGCTGTCGGCTGCACCTGTGTTGTGCATCCCTCCCACGAAACGCCCTTCTCGGCAACGGCTCTGGCGGAGCTTGGCGAGCAGGCAGGGCTGCCGAAGGGTGTCTTCAACATCCTGACCGGTCACGCGCCAGAAGTCGTCAAGCCATGGACCGAGGATGCCCGCGTGCGGGCGCTGTCCTTCACCGGCTCCACCGGCATCGGGCGGCTGCTCTACAATCAGTGCTCCTCGACGGTCAAATCGCTGGTCATGGAACTCGGCGGCCATGCGCCTTTCATCGTCTATGGCGATGCCGACATCGACCGCGCCGTCACCTGCGCCATCGCCGCCAAATTCGCCACCTCCGGTCAGGACTGTCTCGGCGCCAACCGCATGTATATCGAGCGCTCGGTGTACGACGAATTCGCAGTCAAATTCGTCGAAGCAACCAAGGCCCTGACCGTTGGCAGGGGCCTGGATGACCCGGATATCGGCCCGCTAATGAACGACAAGGCCGTCGCCAAGCAGCGCGAACATGTCGAGGATGCGCTCGCCAAAGGGGCGACGCTGCTCTGCGGAGGCAAGGTCCACGAGGCCGGACCGCTCTTTTATGAGCCGACGGTGCTCGGCGACGTGCCACGCGATGCACTCATCAATCACGAGGAAACATTCGGCCCAGTGGCAGCGCTCATTCCGTTTGATGCGGATGAGGACGTCATCGCGCTCGCCAACGACAGCGAATATGGCCTCGTCGCCTATGTCCACACCACCAATGCCTCGCGGATCTATGCCGCGTCCCGCTCGCTCCAGTATGGCATGGTCGCGATCAACCGCACCAAGGTCACCGGCGCACCGATCCCCTTCGGCGGCATGAAGCAGTCTGGATTGGGAAGGGAAGGCGCTCGTCAGGGGCTCGAGGCTTTCACCGAAATCAAATATGTCTGCCGCAACTTCGCCTGAGGGGCGGGTGGCAGCGAATGAACACGCCGCTTGCGGCGTCAAACCAGGAGAATGCTATGCTCAAGAATGATCAGTTGGCCGAATGGGACCGCGAGAACTTCTTCCACCCCTCAACGCCGCTTGGCCAGTTCGCCCGTGGGGAACTGGGCAACCGCATCGTGACCGGCGGCAAAGGCGTCTATATCGAGGATCGTGAAGGCAACAAACTGCTCGATGCCTTCGCAGGTCTTTATTGCGTCAACATCGGCTATGGTCGCACCGAAGTGGCCGACGCCATCGCCGCTCAGGCCAAGGAACTGGCCTACTACCACGCCTATGTCGGCCACGGCACCGAGGCTTCCATCACCCTTGCCAAGATGATTCTCGACCGCGCGCCCGATCACATGTCCAAGGTCTATTTCGGCCTGTCCGGATCGGACGCCAACGAGACCAATATCAAGCTCGTCTGGTACTACAACAACGTGCTCGACCGCCCGAAGAAAAAAAAAATCATCTCCCGCTGGCGCGGCTATCACGGCTCTGGCCTGATGACCGGATCTCTGACCGGCCTTGAGCTGTTCCACAACAAGTTCGACCTGCCGCTCGAATATGTCGTCCACACCGACGCGCCCTACTATTTCCGCCGCGATGACCTGTCGATGAGCGAAGCCGACTTCGTCAAACAGTGTGCCGACAATCTCGAAGCCCTGATCCTGAAAGAAGGCGCAGACACCATCGCCGCCTTCATCGGCGAACCCGTGCTCGGCACCGGCGGCATCGTGCCTCCTCCGGCCGGTTATTGGGCCGCCATTCAGGCCGTCCTCAACAAATATGATATCCTGCTGATCGCCGACGAAGTGGTCACCGGCTTTGGTCGCCTCGGCACCATGTTCGGCTCCGAGCATTACGGCATCAAGCCAGACATCATCACCATCGCCAAGGGCCTGACCTCCGCCTATGCGCCGCTCTCCGGCTCCATCGTCTCCGACAAGGTCTGGAAAGTGCTCGAAGCGGGCACCGACAAGCTCGGCGCCATTGGCCATGGCTGGACTTATTCCGCCCACCCGATCAGTGCCGCTGCCGGTGTTGCCAACCTCAAGCTCATCGACGAGATGAACATC
Organism: uncultured Cohaesibacter sp.; assembly: GCF_963662805.1. NCBI lineage: Bacteria > Pseudomonadati > Pseudomonadota > Alphaproteobacteria > Hyphomicrobiales > Cohaesibacteraceae > Cohaesibacter > uncultured Cohaesibacter sp. The sequence goes on along the minus strand of NZ_OY759852.1, from coordinate 2,268 downwards.
GTCACCAACGCCAAGCAAACCGGCGCCTATTTCAATCAGTGCCTTAAGGATGCTCTGGGTGATATCTCCATCGTCGGCGATGTGCGCGGCGAAGGCATCATGGCTGCGGTCGAGTTCGTCAAGGACAAGGACAGCCGCACCTTCTTCGATCCGGCAGACAAGGTTGGCTATCAGGTCGCGGGTGCGCTGCTCGAGCGCTCCAAGGTCATCGCCCGCGCCATGCCGCAAGGTGATATCCTCGGTTTTGCCCCACCGCTCTGCCTGACGCGCGAAGAGGTCGACACCATCGTCGCTGCTGCCAAGGACGCCATCGAAAGCGTGGCCGCCAAGCTCTAGGCTGGCAGTCAAATCATCCGATGAAAGCGAAAAGTGGCGGGCAAGACATGTCCGCCATTTCTCTTTGACGAGTGGTCATGCTAGGACAGAGGGAACCAGAAACCTCTGAGACGGAAGGTGCAGACAATGGCTCCAGCGGGGCTCAAGCTTGACGAACGGGATTGGGAAATCCTCAAGATCCTTCAGCACGAAGGGCGCATCACCAAGGCCGAGCTTGCACGCAGGGTCAATCTGTCTCCGACCCCCTGTTGGGAGCGGCTGCAACGCCTTGAGGCCGCCGGCATCATCGAAGCCTATGAGGCCCGCCTGTCGCTGAAGGCTTTCGGCTCCGTCGCCGTCGTGCTGGTGGAGGCTGAACTCGACAGCCACCGCGCCGAAGACTTCGAGCGCTTCGAAGCCGCCGTCCAGACCTACCCGGAAATCGTCGAATGCTGGGCCGTCGGAGGAGGTCTCGACTATATCCTCAAGATCGTCGCAAGAGACGTCGACCACTACCAGCGCCTCGTCGACGAAATGCTCGACGCCAACATTGGCCTGAGGCGCTATTTCACCTATGTGGTCACCAAACCCGTCAAGAACACCACCGCCCTCCCGCTCAATGCGCTGAAGTGACAGCGATCACCGTTTATCATCAGACGGTGGACATTGCATCGCCATCGCATTATGACAGTCGCCTCAAAAGGGCATCCACTATTTGACGCCCCTATGATCAGGTTCCATGAATTAGCGGGCACGGCAAGTCATTGGAAAATATGAAAAAACAATATAAATCAATGACAAAGGTCTTCTCGGTTGCGCCGATGATGGATGGGAAAGATTAAAGAAAATATTAATATAATACAATCGCTTAGTGTGTTCGAAATTTCGAAGTCGTACTAAAATCGTACTGTTTTTAGTCGTTCCCATCGGTTTCTTGCAGTCGTACCGGGGAGTCGTACCGTTTGACCGTTTTCCAGCAGTCAAAAAAGAAGCCGGGCGGGCCCGGCTCTTTGCTGAGAGTGTTTGTTGGTCCAAACCTATTCTCGATACTCGTCGTTGATCTTGGTTGCCTCTTGTCTTCTGGCGTCGATGTAGGTTGCGAGGTCACCGAGATGAACGCCACGAGCTGACTTTTGGCTCTTTTCCATTTGCACGACGGGCAGGTCGATCTTGTGATTGTTGATCTTGCGCATGAAGGTTTGGCGGTCCATTGAAGCGAAGAAATCCTCGCGGACCTTGTCCAGCGGGATGACCGCCTGTCCATTATATTGGGCCATGAGCAGGAAAACCGTGTTCATTTCAATCTCCTTGGTGTTCCCTAGAATGGGATGTCGTCATCCATTTCGTCGCGAAAGTTGGGATTGGTTGCGGGGTGGCTTGAATGGCCGCTGGATGAGTTGCTGGATCCAAAGTTGCCACCATGGCCGCTTGATCCATAGTCTCCAGACCGATCGCCTGACGTGCCCTGCTGGCCGTTGTTGGGATTGCGATCGAGCAACTGCAGCTGGCCACCAAAGCCTCTGACGACGATCTCGGTGCTGTATCGATCCTGACCGTTCTGGTCCTGCCATTTGCGGGTTTCCAGTTTACCCTCGATGAACACCTTTGACCCCTTGGCCAGATAGCGCTCGACGACACCGACCAGACCGGCGGCGAGAATGCTGACGCGGTGCCACTCGGTCCGCTCGCGCCGCTCACCGGTGTTGCGGTCCCGCCATGTCTCGGAGGTCGCAACGGACAGATTGGCGATCTTGCCGCCATCCGGAAAGGTTCGGATATCTGGATCCGCACCAAGATTGCCGATCAGCTGGACCTTATTCAAACTGCCTGCCATCAGTCCGCCCCCAATCCGATTTTACTGACATCGACGGCCTGGACGCGGACCGGCATGACGCAGGCGGTTTTGGCGCTGTTTGCCACCTTGAAAAGGTTGGGTGTCTCACTGGCGAAATG